>NZ_JBJMLX010000197.1:0-8020 GCF_045805085.1 Niastella sp. | reverse complement strand
TCGGTGCCGGCTAGTTTGTTTTTATTCATGGGCTTTTTAGATCTGATATAGCCCAAGTTACGAAAATTGCATCTGTTTTAGTGAGGGGGAAGTTGACCAGTTGACCAGTTAACCAGTTGACCAGAAAATGCAAGTTGATAAGGGTGATGGAGTTGAGAAAGGGACGAGTAAGAGGGTAGGAAGTTGACGGGTTGACAAGTTAAAAAGGAATACAAATAAAAAGAGCCCAGGCAGTTTAAACACCTGGGCTCTTACATATGATTGTGATGCCTCATCAACCTGTCAACCCCCTTATTACTATGTCCCATCCTAAGGTTATCTTAAGGTTATCCTAGGGTCATCCTAGGGTTATCTTAGGGTTTAAACCCTGGGATGAACCTGAGATAACCCTGAGAATACCTTAAGAAAACCTAATAAAATAAGGTCCCATAAAGAGGGTATATGAAAAGTATTTTATATATTTAGGTACAAAAACTACTGTTTATGGCAATAAGTAACAGCGTGTTGTTAAAGTTGCTTTCGGGCCAGATGAATAAAGAAATTGTGTTCAAGCAATATGGCGACAAAACCGTCATAAGCAAGTATCCCGATATGAGCAAGCGCACCTTCACCGACAAACAATTGCAGGTGCAGGAAAAGATGTATGAGGCCCATTATACTGCAAAAGGGATCATGGCCAATGAAGAACTGGCCAGCGCCGCACAGGTACGCCTGAACGTTACGCGGAATAAACTGTATACGGCTTTAATTAAGGAATATTTCAAAAGCCAGAAGGAAGGCTGAAGGCCCTCCTACGCTAAAGCTTCGGCGGGCGAAGCGGAGGGCAAAGATGGCTCGCGAGAATGTAACATTTCTCACTATTCTCATTTCTCACACCTTTCATCTCTCGCCGCATTATCAACTTTATCAACCCTATCAACGTTATCAACCTCCTACTTTATACCTCCTAACTTTCTTCCTACTAGTTAACTTGTCAACCTGTTAACTTGTCAACTTGTCAACTCGTCAACTCGTCAACTGGTCAACTGATCAACTACTTATGCATCGTCTCCGTTCTTCCATCAGGAAACCCAATCAACGCCAGATCCGCCATATTTACAAACAAGCCATTATCAACAATTCCGGGAATGCCGTTGAGCTCGTACGTTAAAATATCGGGATTTTCAATTTTTCGGAAGGGGCAGTCGAGGATATAATGACCGTGGTCTGAAACAAAGGGTTGATCGTCCAGCATGCGTAAGACGGGTTCAACCTGGTAGGTTTCGCGGATCTCGCGTTGAACTTGTTTCCAGCCAAAGGGTATCACTTCCAGGGGTAAGGGAAATTCTCCCAGATGTTGCACCAGTTTGGAATGATCGGCCAGGATGAGCAGTTCGCGGGAGGCTGCGGCTACCATTTTCTCCTGAAGAAGGGCGCCACCGCCGCCTTTTATCATTTGCAGGTTGGGGTCAATTTCATCGGCGCCATCGATAGTAAGATCTATGAAGTTTACGTCATTCAGTTCGGCCAGGGGGATGTTTTGCTGGGCAGCCAGCGCGGCCGTTTTTTTCGAGGTGGGAATAGCCTGGAACAATAGCCCTTTTTTTATACGTTTACCCAGCTCCATAATAAGCCAGTAAATCGTAGAGCCTGAACCAATACCAACTGTCATGTTATTTTGAACCAGTTGAGCAGCCTGTTTCGCTACCAACTGCTTGATCTCTTCCTGCGTAAGCATAAGGTGAAGATAATTTTTAAAATTGTTATTCTAAAGGGATTAAAAAAATGTTCCACCCATGTCAAGCTTGGTGTATCATTTAATCGAAAAAGTGTATGGTAGAATGTAATTACCGTACGAAAAACCGCCAAAGATAGATGATGAGAAGGTCGGTTCTGATTAATAATGAAGTATTTAGATCAATCCTGCGACTGCTGACTTCCCTTTAGGGCTGGGGCGTGTTCCGACGATTCCCTGGTAAACAGCTCCGTATCAAGGATCCGGGTTTCAAACTCGGTAACCGGGCGCTTGCTTTCAATAATAGAAATAAGCAACTCCGTGGCTGTCTGTCCCATATCGAAGGCCGGCTGGCGAACGGCCGAAAGGGGCGGATTGAACAGTTCGGCAATATTGGTATTGGTAAAACCGATCACGGAAATATCCTCGGGAATCTTTTTGCCGGTGGCTTTCAGGGCCGTAAGGCAGGAGGTGGTAATACGGTCGCTGGCCGTTAAAATAGCATCCGGCTTTTGGCGGGCGTTGAACATTTTCTGGATCTCATCCTGAATTTCTTCATAGATCATTCCGCCGTGCAGGGTGTAATGTACCAGCTTTTCATCATACGGCAGGTTGTTCTTTTTTAGCGCCTCCTGGTACCCCTGCAATCTTTCTTTGGTAATGCTCAGGTTAGGGGAGTTGGTGATATGCGCAATACGGGTGAACCCTTTATTTATAAGATGCTGGGTAGCATCAAAAGCGCCCTTTACATTATTGGCCGTAACCTTGTGGGTGTTTATTTCATCGGTTATGCGGTCAAAGAAAACGATGGGTAAACCTTTGTCGTGCAACTGTTTCAGGTGCGAAAGGTCAATGGTTTCATTCGATAGGGATACCAGCAACCCATCTACCGACCGCGAAGCCAGGTGTTGAATGGTTACCTTTTCCCGTTCGTACGATTCGTGGCTCTGGGAAATAATAACGTGGTACCCGCGGTTGTAGGCTATGGATTCAATTCCATTGATTGCTTGCGAGAAAAACGTATTAGCAATTTCGCTGACCACCACGCCGATCGACCGGCTTTTGCGTTCTTTCAGGCTCAAAGCGATCGGGTTAGGCCGGTAGTTGATCTTCTCGGCGTATTCGAGAACCAGTTTTTTTGTCTCCGGACTAATTTCATAGCTACCGCGCAATGCACGCGATACGGTAGAAGTTGAAAGTCCCAGCGCCCTGGCAATATCCTTTATGGTTACAGTTTCAAATTTCACTTTGTGGCAGCAAAATACCGAAAAATTGTCTCTTTTAGTAGGGTTTGCTTCCTTTTGAAATCGTTGTCGGGAACGATTGCATAGAAAAAGACGGGAAGAAAGCGAATTATTTGAAAATATCTGGTTAGAATTGAATTAGAATAGTCGCCGGCTACATTGTTATTTTCTCATACATGTTGATCGCTGGTATTGATTTTTGTCTCCCGTTGACGTACTTACCTTCAGCGTTACATTTCGCATACATACATTACTGTTAGTTGACAAGTTAACAAGTTGACGAGTTAACAAGTTAACGAGGTAGAAGAAGCCCTCTGCGTTCTGACTTCAGCGTTAATTATTTACATCGTTTCCGGGAACGATTGCATAGAAAAATGCATGTGGAATCTGCCATTTTAAAAAATACCTCACTATCATTGACATTGGAATTAACTTAAAGAACGATTGTCATTATTACTATATACAGGCGAAAATGCCTAAAAGAGTCCTGTATATATAGAACCCCAAAACGAACTGCCATATGACCACAAGAATTACGTTTGTAGTCCTTTCCCTCATTTTGCCCATTTTCTTATTTGCACAATCAAGACAGATAAAAGGAACGGTCACCGATGACAAAGGTGCGCCTGTTTCCGGTGTAAGTGTGATTGTAAAAGGCACGCACAACGGCACCACAACAGATGGAGCTGGTAAATTTATTTTTACCATTTCCGGTGAATCAGGAAAGGTTACGTTGATATTCAGCTACCTGGGTTATAAACAGCAGGAAGCAACTGCCGATGGCACCAACCCCGTCACCATTTCACTGCAAAAAGAAGACAACAGTCTGGATGATGTAGTGGTGATCGGTTATGGAACCGCGAAGAAAAAAGACCTGACCGGCTCCGTTTCTTCCGTGAGTACAAAAGACCTGAAAGACGTACCGGTAAATACAGTAGCAGAAGCGCTGGCAGGCCGCCTGGCCGGTGTGCAGGTAACCACTACCGAAGGCCGTCCCGGCGCCGACATCCTGGTGCGTGTACGTGGCGGTGGTTCTATTTCACAGGACAACTCGCCCCTGTATATCGTAGATGGTATTCCGGTTGATAACGCGTTGTCGCTATTGGCGCCACAGGAAATTGAAAGCATCAACGTGTTGAAGGATGCGGCTTCTACTGCCGTATATGGCGCCCGTGGCGCCAACGGTGTGGTAGTGATCACCACCAAAGGTGGTAAGGATATGAAGACCCGCGTATCGTACGACGGGTATGCCGGTGCAAGAAAGATCGTGAAAACGCTGGATGTGATGAACCCGTATGACTATGCCATGTACCAATACCAACGTTACAATGGCAGCCCCGATGATCGTGCTACGTTTGCAAAAACCTATGGCCGCTGGGACGATCTTGACATTTATAAAAAGATGCCTTTTACCAATTGGCAGCATGAGGTGTTTGGACGCAATGCCATGAATAATACGCATGTAGTATCACTGACAGGCGGTTCAAAAGCAACCACCTTTAACCTGAACCTCAGTAATAGTAAAGAAGACGGTATCATGTTGGAATCCGGCTATCGGCGTACACTGGCTTCCTTCAAATTCGATCATCGCGCTACCGATAAATTACGCATAGGGTTTAATGCCCGGTACAGCCGCCAGCGGGTTGATGGCGTAGGTACATCGAGCACGGGATCACAAGGCACTAACCGGTTACGTAATGCTGTAAGGTATAAACCATTTGTCGCTCCCGGAGAAGAAGGTAATAACACGGTCGATGAGTTTGATGCCGATTACGCCAATCTTACCAACCTCACCAACCCCGTAATGCTGGCGCATAATGAATTGAAATACGATTACCGCAACGATGTAATTTTTAATGGCTATGCCAGCTATGATATCGTTCCCAACCTTACCGTTAAATCGGTATTTGGCATAACAGCTAACAATGCCAAAACCAACATTTATAATGGCCAGGTAACCAGTGTGGCGCGCCAAAATGCCAACATGCCGGTGGTAAATATCAATACCGGTGAGAACTTTACACTTACCAGCTCCAACACGATCACGTACAAACAAATACTTGGCGATCATAAGTTCGATGTGCTGGTTGGCCAGGAAATTTATCAAACCAGATCAACTACGTTTAACAGTACTCAAAAGTGGATCCCGGTTGACCTTACCGTTGACCAGGCCTTTGCGGGTATACAAAAAGCCACCCCGCCTTCTGGTCAGATACAGGACCCGCCAACAACTTCGGAATTAACAAACAAACTGATCTCTTTCTTTGGCCGGGCAAACTATTCTTACAAAGACAAGTTCCTGTTAACAGGTACATTGCGGTACGATGGTTCAAGCAAATTCCTGTATAAAAATGCGTGGGGCGCCTTCCCGGCGTTTGCAGCCGCCTGGCGTATTTCGCAGGAACCGTTTATGGAGAACATTTCTTTTATTTCTGACCTGAAATTAAGGGCCAGTATGGGTACAGCAGGTAATAACCGCATCGATAACGATCTGTTCAGAACAACCTTCGGCACCAATACCAGCAGCTATGCATTTGAAGAAGCAGTAACGCCCGGTATTGCGCCTATGGCTTATGCCAATCCCAAGTTAAAGTGGGAAACAACCGTTTCACGTAACCTGGGTTTGGATTTCACCATCTGGCAGAACCGCATCAATGGATCTGTCGATTATTATTATAACACCAGCCGCGATCTGTTGCTGACCGTGATAGTGCCTCCTACTACAGGTTGGCCCAGTCAAACACAGAATATTGGTAAAACACTCAACACAGGTGTTGAATTGCAGCTGGCCGCCAACATCATGAACACAAAGAATTTTAGCTGGAACGCTTCCTCTAACATAGCACACAACCGAAATGAGGTCCGGAGCCTGGGCCTCGACCCTTTGGGTAACCCGTTAAATTCTTACCTGGTTCAATCGGGCTGGGTAAATTCAATGAACGATTTCAAGGTAGAAGTGGGTAAACCCATTGGCCAGTTCTATGGTTATGTGACCGATGGTTTTTATACCGTTGATGATTTTAATTACAATGCCTCTAACCAAACATATACATTAAAATCAGATGTGCCTAACAGCAGTGCTGCCGCATTAGGTAACCGGGCGCCACAGCCCGGCGATCTGAAGTTGAAAAAATTATCCAGCTCAAAAGACATGACCATTGGCGCCGATGATATGACCGTATTAGGCAATGCACAGCCGAAATTCACCGGTGGGTTGAACCAGCAGTTTACCTACAAAGGATTTGACCTGAGTGTGTTTGTAAACTGGTCAGTTGGCGCCAAAGAGTACAATGCCAATGCACTGGAATTTACCACTACATATCAATATAAAGACAACAACATGCTGGCCATCATGAACGACCGGTATAAATTGTTTGATGAGAATGGCAACAAGGTAACCGATCCGGCCACGTTAAGCGCCATGAATGTGAACGCTAAATACTGGACGCCTTCATTGGGTAACTATTTTCTGCATTCATTTGCCATTGAAGATGCATCCTATCTGCGCATTCAGAATTTAACTATTGGTTATTCATTACCACAAAGCCTGTTGCAAAAAACAAAAGTGTTTTCAAGGTTCAGGATATATGCAACCGTGAACAACCTGTACACATTTACAAAATATACGGGTTACGATCCGGAAGCCAATACCCGTCGCAGCAACCCGCTTACGCCGGGTATCGATTATGCGGCATACCCGCGCAGCCGGTTCTTCCTGGGCGGGGTAAATGTTAGCTTTTAATAATGAACCTGATAGATAAAGAATTAGGAGAAAGCACAAAAAACAGTCTAATGAAAAAGATCATTTTAAATATATTACTCGCTGTAGCCCTCGTTGGTTTAACTACAGCGTCGTGCAAAAAATATTTGACCGTCGATTCACCCTCTACCCTTACCCAGGAGTCGGTATTCAGCAGCGTATCCAATATGAACTCGGCTGTGATCGGAATTTATGCCATGTTGATTGGCGATAATGGGTATGGAAACCGCCTTTCGTCTTTGTTTCCGCAATCGGCCGATGATATGAAAACCTCGGGCGACTACAGTCCATTGGATCGCCGGGGTATCAGTTGTTTTGGCGCCAGTCCCGATAATTCCGATCTGCCCAATCCGTTTAATCAGTTATTCAAGGGAATTGAAAGGGCGAATATCTGTATTAAGTATATCCCTACATCAGAATTATATATTAATGGAACCGATGCGCAAAAAGCGACCCTGCAAAAATTATATGGTGAAGCGTTGACGCTCAGGGCGCAGTTCTTTTATGAAGCCATCCGCAACTGGGGCGATATGCCCGCCGAGTTTGAACCTGCCGCCGACATGTCCAACGTTTACCTGCCCAGAGTTAGTTCAGATACGTTGTACGATAAGTTACTGGACGATCTGAAAATTGCAGCAGACCTGGTTCCCTGGCGCACACAATCGCCCGATCAAAATCTCAGGCTTACCAAAGGTGCGGTAAAAGGCCTGCGGGCAAGAATTGCGTTAGCGCGTGGTGGCTATTCACTTCGGCTCGAAACGCACAGGAATGAGCGCCGTGCCGATTATAAAAAATACTACCAGATCGCTTTTGATGAATGCAAAGAGATCATTGCACACCCCGAACAACATACATTGAACCCGGTATATGAAAATATCTTTAAAACCCTGCATACAGCCACCCGACTCGATGATGCGCATGAGCTGATGTTTGAAGTAGGGGCCTTCGGCGGTAATGCGTCAACCGATAGTAAGCTGGGTTATTATAATGGCCTCCGGCTCAGCGCCAGTTCAAAATTCGGCGGCGCTGGAGGCGGTATCAACCCCCTGCCTACATATTTCTATGAATTCGATTCTATTGGCGATTGCCGTCGCGATGTAACCATCAATATGTTTGAAATTGATACAGCCAGTAAAAAGCTTATGAACATAGCCACTACCATGACCGATGGCAAGTTTAGAAGATCATGGACCAACATAACAGGCACATCGCAAAACCTGGCCATCAACTGGCCCATCCTGCGCTTTGCAGATATTCTGTTGATGTATGCCGAAGCGGACAATGAATTGAATAATGGACCCT
>NZ_JBJMLX010000196.1:0-11398 GCF_045805085.1 Niastella sp. | reverse complement strand
ATCGATGATCCAATAGCACAGAAAGCCCTGATGGAAGGACAGCCCCGGATAGAAGCCATGAGCCTGATACACCAGAAACTGTATCAAACAAAAACAACCAGCCGGGTAAATATTCAGGAGTTCATTGCCGAATTATCGGAGAACCTAATGCATGCTTACGGTTACAAAGCTCATAATTTTAACCTGCAACTACACGTAGCCGTACAAGAACTGGAAGCAGACATTGCCATTCCTGTAGGCCTCATCCTCAATGAAGTGGTGACCAATGCTTTCAAGTATGCGTATAAAAATGTAACCGACCCTGCGTTGCATATTTCATTGCAGGAACAGGCGAACAAGCTGCAGTTGACCATTGGCGACAATGGCCGGGAGCTCACCGAAAAAGCCTGGAAATATTCCACCTCCTTTGGACGGCAGCTCATCTTGTCGCTCACCCGGCAACTGGAAGGCAACATGCAATTGACCTGTGATACCGGTTCAATATTTACTTTTACATTTCCTGTTAAACCAACACAAGCATGAATGACAAAGTAAGGATCATGATCGTGGAGGATGAATCCATTGTAGCGTTGGACCTCTCGATGCGTTTACAAAAAGAAGGGTACGAAGTAGTGGGCATTGCTGCCAGCAGCGACGATGCCATTGCCCTGTTTACCGACCAAAAACCCGACCTGGTGTTGATGGACATTAATATCAAAGGCGCTAAAGATGGCATTGAAACCGCCGCCGCGTTAAAAAAGATCCAGGAAGTGCCGCTTATATTTCTCACCGCGTTTTCGCAAAATGAATATGTGAACCGGGCCAAAGCGGTAAACCCATCGGCCTACCTGGTAAAACCGTTCAATAACGACAGCCTGCATACCAGCATCCAGATAGCCATTCATAATTTTGCCGTTCCGGGTAAACCCACCGAGCCCCCACCAACAGATGCTACGAAGGAAGAAGTAAATAAAGAAACCCTGCTTTTCTTCAACAACTACTTTTTTGTAAAACATAATTACCGGTTCAATAAATTCTCCATCGATGAACTGTTGTTTGCAGAAAGCGATAACAATTACATCAAGCTGGTTACCACCAATAAAAAGATCGTCTTACGGGTATCGTTGCAATACCTTGCAGACAAATTCAACCATCCCGCGCTGGTGCGCGTTCACCGGGGTTTTATAGTAAACATCAGGAATATCGACAGCTTTAACGAGGAAGAAATAATCATTGGTGCACACCAGATTCCTATTGGCAGAAATTATAAAGATGATTTTCTGAAAAGCTTTCGATACCTGTAAACGTCACCCATACAATAAACACCAAACACCTGAGTTTATATACAAATCAAACAGGATAAATGAGCTTTTTAAAGAAACTGTTCAATAAAAAAGAAGCCCCCATTAATACCTATGCCGATTTCTGGAATTGGTTTTTACAGCATGAAAAAACTTATTTCAATGTTGTAAAAACCGGCGGACCCCGCATTGAGAAGGAGCTGTTTGATAAACTCTCCCCCAAACTACAAGAGCTTAAAGGAGGGTTGTTTCTGGTAGCGGGGATGTACGACGAGCATACCGCAGAACTGATCATTACCCCCGATGGCGTTATAAAAAACATCGTGTTTGCAGAGGAGATAATACAGGCAGCGCCAGCCATTGCAGGCTGGAAGTTCACGGCCCTGAAGCCTGCCCTTGATCTGCCGGATGTGCGGATAAAAATGGAAGGTTACGTGTTCGATAAAGATCATTTATCATTCTATTCAAACGACAGCAGCCTGTACCCCGATGAAATTGACATCACCGTGTTGTACCAGGATTATAAAAAGGAAGATGAAACAACCATCATCAACGGCACGTATATTTTTCTCGACAATACCCTGGGCGAACTCAATTCGGTAACCACCATCGACAATCTTACCGTGCAGGGTTTGCCCGTTACCAAACAGGAACTGATCCCTATTGAAAAGCTGAAAGACTTTCTGATCTGGCGGCAAAAGGAATTCATGGAGAAATATGATGGCCGCCGCCACGATACGGAGAACGACAACTACGCGGGGCTGGAAGCCCAGATGCCCAATGGCTGTCCGTTGATTGCGGTGGTAAACTCAACCCTGCTGGAATGGGACGCCAAAGCATCGCACCCCTGGATATTGCATTTTGACATCACCTACGATGGCCGGGGCAGAAATGGCCTGCCCGATAACGATACCTTCCGGTTAATGGCTGTTTTTGAAGAAAAAGTAATGAATGAGCTGAAAGATTTTGACGGCTATCTGAACATAGCCCGGGAGACTGCCAACAACAAAAGAACGGTATATTTTGCCTGTAAAGACTTTAGAAAGCCATCAAAAGTATTGCACCAGCTTATTATAGAATATTATGGTAAGCTCAATATCTCATATGATGTTTTTAAAGATAAATACTGGCAATCGCTGAATAAATTCAGATCCAACTAAGAAAAAAAACATTTCATCGTAAAAAGTTGCACAGGAAAGTATAATTACTATATTTACTTTATATAAAAAATGTTGAATATACAATTCACTGTTTTTTGAATCCAATTAATCCTTCTGTCCGGGCCGGCAGAGGTTAAAATCCAAAATTCCAATATCTAATATCCAGCCTATGCAAGCAGATAGTATGAAAACCGTACGTACCATTGCCATCGTGTATTCAGAAGCGGCCTCTGGTCCCCTCTCCGCCGCTACCGCCTTAAAAAATGTTTTACAGAACCGCAACCCCCAATGCCATGTGCGCCTGGTGAACATCGCCGAGATCTTCGATCATCATCCGCTCTTCGGAAAGATCGTTCGCACCGGGATCAAATTTTTCAACTGGCAATTAAGGAATGACAGCGTGGTTGGGTTGAAACAACTGATTAACCTGTCGATGTTTTTTGCCAACCAGGTTGGTAAAAGAGGCATCCGCAAAATAGCCCAGTACTGGAAGGCGTCGCCAGCAGACATTGTTGTATCTGTAACCCCCCTCTACAATCCGGTGTTGTATCGCAGTGCTCAGCTGGCCAATCCGGATGTACAATGCATAACCGTGCCGGTTGATTTTGAAGAAGTACGCAGCAACTACTGGTTTACGCCTGATGTAAAGCAGTATTATTTAAATGGTACGGCCCGTTTACAGTTACAGGCAGCCAAAGCAGGCATCCCCGAAAAAGAACGTTTCCGTATCGATGGCATGCCGGTTGGTGTTTGCGCTTATGAATGCACGCCGCACAATCGCAGCGAACAATTAAGAGCTATTGGTTTGAACCCCGTATGGCCCGTTGGTTTCATTTCCTTCGGTGCACAGGGTTCCCGCAACATCCTGGCCATTACCAAAGCACTGGCCAAACAACACCGCCACCTGAACCTTATTATCATGTGTGGCAGGAACAAAAAATTATACAAACAGGTAACGGCTTTAAAACTGCCCTTTCCTGTAGCAGTATATACCTATTTACCCAAAACGCCTTTGCGTCACCTGCACCTGGCCGATTTTGCCATTGGCAAACCAGGTGCTATGACCATTACCGAATCGCTGATAACGCAAACGCCCCTGATAGTACAACAAAGCAAGGGCATGCGCCCCATACAAAAAGCCAATGAAGAATGGCTTAAACAGGCAAAGACCGGTATTGTAGCGTCAACCCCTGAAACAATAGCTGCTGCAGTAAATGAGATCGTAAATAACCCGGTTTTTAAAGCACAGATGGATGAACACCATCACCAGGCACTTTATCAAATGGCGGCGTTTATAGAAAAGCTTGGCAAAATAAACCAGATACATAAGCCCTATTTACATGTCACAGCCTAAACAATCAAGCACAAAAAAGAAAGGAACAAAAAAACAACCGGCAGACTGGCCAGCCGATAATAACCCTGTTGACCTGGCCATACATGATCTGCCACACGAATCATCGACCCTGGAATGCTGGAACCAGAACTGTCATTTGGCAACTATACAAGGCCGGCATTTCTCCCTGTTCGCCTCCTTTACCAGAATGGTTATCGGAAAAGACGAGCATACCGGCGAAGCCATCTATACCCATTCCGTTTCCTGGGCACTAACCGACACCGATAAACAAAAATACCTCGCCGATTCCCTGGCCGACCGCACCGATGCCATCATTAACAATACCACCTTACAGCTGGAGATCGATCACAACAGCTTTCAAAAGATACAGGAAGGAAAATACCAGCTCAAACTGCACAACCCGGTTACGGGTGTAGGTTGCGAGTTGAATTTTATGCCATTTGTAAACCCGGTATTGCATGGTAACAACGGCCTGGTCACCGGCACCCGTGGCGAAGAACTGTTCTATTATTTTATTCCGGCCTGTGAAGTAAATGGCATCATTACGCTGGGAGGCGAAGATCCGTTTGAAGTGGAAGGCTGCGGCTGGTACGATCACCGGTTTGGCAAACCTAAAACTGCCAGAGCCAAAAAACAACAGTTGTCATTGAACTGGTTCTCCATTCAGTTAGACAACAACTGGCAGATAACCGCCTACGAATTATTCGATACAAATAAACAACCGGCACTATTCGATACCGGTAAACAACCGGCCGCCCGTTGGGGCGTTCTCATTGACCCCGATGGCAACGCGGCGCCCCTGGCTGATCTTCAGTTAACGACCGCTGATACCTGGATCAGCGCCCGCACGTTTATCGCCTATCCCACACAATGGCGATTAACCATTGCCGAATATTATATTGACATTGACATCCATGCTTCTCTGTCCGATCAGGAGGTTATCACTGTTGTTGATAAACCAGCGTTCTGGCAAGGCCGGGTACAAATAACCGGCCGCTTTGGCAAGAGAACGGTAAATGGATTGGGTTATGTTGAACGCAGCTGAAGGCAGAGGGCAGAAGGCAGAAAAAAAATACAAACCCCCAATCAGCATAACTGGTTGGGGGTTTTCTCGTTAACTTGTCAACCTGTTAACCTGTCAACCCTATCAACTATATTAACTGTCTCCTTCTTCCTCGTCAACTGGTCAACTGGTTAACTGATTAACTTTCAGGCTCTATTTAATTATCTTAAACTCTACCCTTCTATTTTTCTCACGGGCCGATGGAATATCCCTACCCCTCTTGTCTTTTTCTTTTTCCAGCGGTTGAGTAGCGCCATAGCCTTTTGCGATCAGGCGGCTGGCGTCGATACCGGCATTCACCAGGTAACTCACACAGGCGTCGGCACGGGCCTGGGACAATTGCTGGTTATAGCTGGCGGAACCAATGCCATCGGTGTGCGCCGAGATCTCCAGTTTTACGGTTGGATTGGCTTTCAGATACGCCACCATATCATTCATATAACCATAAGAGGCAGGATCCACTTCTTTTTCGTTATAACCAAACCTTAGATCGTGTGTTACCAGGGTTTCCTGCCCTTTGAACGGATCAGGGATCTTTGTCAAACAGTTTTGCCCCACATTAATGGTGTCGGAACTGGCGGAGGCAGCAACCAGCGCTTCGTTTTTATACTTATCCTTTACAGCAGTCAGGCGTACTTCCTTACCAATTTCCGTTTCCAGGGTATAGTAACCTTCCATATTGGTTGTTTGCGTAGCAACAGATTGTCCGCTGGTATTGGTAGCGGTGACCGTTACCCCACCGATGGGCGTTTTGTTTTCACAATCCACAATTTGTCCGCTGAAGTACTGATGGTAAGGTTTGTGCAGGGAGAACAATTCCAGGCAGCATAAAGAAGCGCGGTCGCTGCTGATGATCGCCTCTTCAAGCAGGTTCTTACCACGACTTACAAAATAGCTGTCGTTTTTAACGGAATTTACGGGATAACCCAGGTTCACTGCTTCAGACCAGCTGCTGCCAAAAGCGCCGGTTGAAGAGAACAGATCGAAACCACCCATACCGGTACGCCCTTTGGAAGCAAATACCAGCGTGTTGGCGGGTGCAAAATAAAAAGGCGCCCCATCATCTTCTTTGGTATTGATGGCTGTACCAATATTCATGGCTTTACCGGGGCGACCTTCTTTCAATGGCGCATACCAGATGTCGAAACCACCCTGACCACCCGGCCGGTTGCTCGAGAACAACAGGTATTTACCATCTGCTGTTACGTGCGGTTGGCGGGCATCGGTCCCTTCCACATTAACGGAGCCTTCTACCAATGTTGCTGGTGTCCAGCCATTGGCGCCGTTCTCACTACTGTATATCGCAAAAGTTTTATTACCGTCAGCCAGGGTATTCCAGCCGGTAAAGAACATTTTTTTGCCATCGGGCGTAAAAGTAGCCACACCCTGATGCGTGCTGGTGATGCCTGTGATGGGTAATTTTTGTGCTTCATCAAAACTGCCGCTGTGTTGCGCGGTAGTATACAAAGCATTGTTGTATTCTGTTGTTTTGTTGTGCTCATCAACACTGCTACGGGTAGCCGTGAACACCAGGGTGCTTGCATTCATCCAGGCGGCCGCATAACTGGCGCCTTCTTTATTAACCTGGCTATTCAACTTTACTATTTTCACATGCCCCTCACCCTGCTGTAATTGCTGTTGAATAAAATTGCAATTGGCCAGTTCGAGTGTTGCTTTAGCTTTATATTCAGGGGCCGGTTTTGTTTTAAGGAATTTTTCCAGTTGTTGCTGTGCCTGGCTGTATTTACCATTAGCACGCAAACAAATGGCATATTCGTACAATGCATTGGGATACGCTGCTGCATCCATGTCGATCACCTCTTTGTAATATGGTTCGGCATGACTGAAGTCCTGCAGTTTGTAATAAGAACCGGCCAGGTTATACAACAGCGTCACCTTGGGGTTCACCCCTTTACTTTGGGTTGAACCGGTTTGCTTTTTTTCAACCTGGTACGGCTCATAGTTATTTTGAGCACTCTTATTGCCGGCCAGTGATTTTTCATAATACTGAGCAGCGGAATAATAATCACCCTGCTTATAGAATTTATCAGCAGCCCGTTTGTAATTTTTTACAACCTGCGCATCAGCTACTGCAAGCGACACCACCAATCCCGATGTTATTATAATATATTTGAACATTTTCTTAATTTTTGAATAACATAAAACTACATGGCCGGACAAACAAACGGAACCCGTTTCGTTTTAACGGCCCTGCGACCCATCACAGACAGCGAGATCTCAAAGCTGTTGGCTTTACCGCTGATCTTTGACAGATCAGAAGTACCAACATCATAACTAAGGCCCAGTACAAAAGTTTTATAATATACACCCACGTAGGGAATTATTGCATCTTTGATGCGGTAGTTGGCGCCCACCAGAAAGTCGGCATCTTCATTTATATTGCTTTGGATATAAGCGCCGATCATTTTTTCAGAAGCCTTTCCCTGGCGCATGTACAACAGGTTGGGGGTAATGCTGAGCCCTTCCGAAATGTTGAACTGCGCCCCACCATGGGCCGTTATGCGAACAGGCATTTTCTGATGCGTGCCATCGGTAATAAAAGGATCTTCCGGTTGGGTTAAATGATACCCCGAGAGCCCGGCAAACAGGTTCATCTTTTTGCCTGGCGTGGCATCGTAATACACTACACCGGCACCGGCATCGAAATTTGAACCGGAGGTTTTATTCAGGGGTTCATCAAAGGGCTGATCAACAGCTCCGGTGTTTCCATTGTACATGCTTTGAGTCTGCAACTTCGAGGGATCAAAACGACGATTGATTATTCCGAATGACATCCCCATTGAAATGTGTTGGTTGCCATCGTCCCCAAACCGTACACCTGTATACGCCATGGACGCATAAGCCGTCAGGTAATTATACCCGCCACTACCGGCCTGCTGGTTCATGACGTTCAACCCCACATTTACATTCTTGCTGGTGGTAATATCAGCTGATACACCGGGGGTTACATACGGACTGGAAACAGCATCCCATTGACGGCGATAAATAGCCGTTACGCGGTAGTCACCATCCATAACACCCGTTAAGCCTGGATTCAGCCACAACGGATATATGTAATACTGCGAGTAATGCGGGTCTGTTTGCGCCTGTGTGGAAATACCACACAGCACACCCATCAACCCCATCGTGAATATTGCGAGGTTTTTCATAATAGTTAGTTTTATGGTTTTACCCGTGTTTTGCATGCTGTACCAGCTTAACGGATCAGATTGATCGTTCCTTTTTTGTTTACAACAGTACCATCCAGCATGGTCATGGTGAGTGCATATACATACACGCCTACCGGTTGTTGTTTGCCATTGTAGGTTCCATCCCAACCATTTTGCTGGCTGCTGCTTTCAAAGATCTTCTCACCCCACTGGTTAAAGATCATCAAACGCATGGTCCTTATTTCAGGACTTTCTATTTTAAATACATCGCTCTTTCCATTTCCGTTAGGCGTAAAGGCATTGGGCACGAAATACTTGTTATTGGGTGTATGGGCCACTATCTTTTTTGAAGTAGCTGTTGGGCAATTAACCGAAGAGCCCAGCGCCTGCACCGTAAAGGCTATCTCAGTACCAGCTGTTAACCCGGTAATAACATGATACAAACCGGTTGGGCCTGAAGAAGGGTTGGTATAATTCACGCCGTCGGTCGATACTTTATAACCGGTTGCATTGGTTACTGCCAACCAGGAGAAACGGATGGATGAAGTGGTAGTGGTATCAACCTGCACATCGGGTCCTGCGCCCAGTTGTAAACACAGGGTACGGCCTGTTACTTTAGCCGATGTATCATTGGGACAGTCTACCGTTGTTCCCAGTGCTATTACAGTCAGGGAAACATCGGTTCCGGCAATAATATTAGAAACTGTGTGGGTAGTACCTGTGGCGCCTGAAGAAGGCGCTGCATAGTTCACGCCATCAGTTGAAACCAGGTAACCGGTTGCATTAGTTACTGCATTCCAGCTAAAGCTCACCTGGGTAGTAGTGGTATTGCTTACTGTTACAACAGGCTTGGTCAACGCCAGGCAATAACTGAATTCAAAGGCGCCCATATCGGGTTTTGCATGACGGGCCAGGCCATTGATATCGGTAGTGATACCAACCGAAGTACCCTTATTATCCAACGTTTGTACAGTAGGGGTATAATCACCGTTAGCAGGAATTTGGAAAACCGGGTCAATGCTTAATGAGTTGGTATCAGATTTCCAGTCGGTTTGCCAGGCAGCTCCTAAAGCAGGGTAATCAGTGGGAACTAAATACCCGATGAAATTTTTGGTACCGCCTGTTGAACCGTTATATAAGTTGTTATAATCTGAAGTAAATGTAGAACCACTTACACCAATATATAGACAATACTTGATGCCGGTACCACCCCGCTTTATGACAATGTTGTTATCCTTAATTACGAGTCCTAATACTTGTGAGGAAATACCTGTTGAAATACCCCTGGTAGTTTGAGTGGAGGCTGCGGCATCGTCCAGAACAATGGTATTGTGATAATACTTTACGTTATAGGATCCTCCATTGAGAATTCCGTTCTGCTGACCGTTGCTGTTAAAGTTATAAATGACGTTATTGCTAACGGTGATCGAATTACTCAGGTCGCCAAAGGAAGCACTATTGAAAATCCCATCTGCAGTATTGCCATTTGTTTTTGCTGCACCATATGGATCGTGGATCCTGTTCTTTGAGATCAGCAGATTGATGTGGTTGGCATCTGTAAAGATGCCATAAAATGTACTACCAAAGTTAGCTGTACGCGTAGGCCGGCTGATATCGTTGCCTTCGATCAGGGTATTCTGGGTATTTGACACCCAGATACCATAGGTACTGAAATCTTTAATAATATTATTGGTAATTATATTTCCCTGTACATATAGCGCAGATGAAGTACAGGTGATTCCATATTTGCCACCGATAATGGTATTGCCGGTAATGGTATTGCTGTCGTTAAAGCTAGGTGAAGAAGTACCTGTATAATTTTTTGCATCCGGGCTCATACTAATACCTGCCAGGTCGGGACTGCTGCCGACAGCAATACTCATGGTAATAGTACAATTTTTAACGGTATTGTGCGTAGCGCCGTTGATGAATTGAAATGCGGTTCCATAACCGGTTGTGGTAGCATCCGGGTTCACCTTCAGTCCATCAAAAATAAAATACTGGGCGCCATTCAACTTAATCACCTCTCTTTCACTGTTATTGGTAGAATTGAAAGCCATGGTAGCGCCATTACCTTTGAAGGTAACGGTATTGGTGGCAGAGGTACCATTTATCCTGGGGATGATCAATTGCTCGCGATATACGGTCCCATTATCAACTACATTAAACACCACCGGGCCTTTGATACCACAACGAATGGCATTTAACGCATCGTTAAATGTCTGGTAATTGGTGCCTGCTGTAGGTTGTAAATTATTGATGGTATATGTAGCTGCGGCCAGTGAAGGCGAAACAGTTACCAGCACCGGTGTTGAATAGTCAACCTGTGTGCCGCACGTTACCGCTGCACGATAGTACAGGGTGCTGATAGCCTGCATGCTGTTAGTTGCAGGGTGAGCCAGCGCCGCACCTGTATTGGTATAGGTACCGTTGATGGTAGATGATGTTTGCCATTGGTAGGTTTGGCCGGTCCCAAATGAATTACCGGTAAGGTTCAACGCCATGGGCGATCCTTCACAAATAGGCGATCCTGGCAACATAGTAGCAGCGCCACCTACTGCAGGGCCTGCGCAGGCAGGCGTTAAAAATTCATACGCGCCAATATCAGGGTGTTGGTTATTACGAACAGCGCCCGTGATATCGTTGTTGATACCTACATATTGACCCAGGTTATCGATGGTTTTATCGGTTGGTATCAGGTTGAAGAGCGCAGCATTTGTATAAAGCGGATCAGAACTTACAGAAAGCAGGTCTTTCCCTGTTTTCGTTTGCCAGTTGGCCAGCGTGATTTGTGTACCGCCGGAATAGCCTACTGCATTGGTAGCACCGCCTGATGGCACATAAAAAAGATTGCGCTCACTATTGAACTGGGGTATGTTGGCCGCCATGTGAAAACCATAGTTCTTATCGGTTGTGGTGCGGCTAACCGTAATGATATTATCCAGTACATTCAGTCCGCTGTATACATTTGTATAAATACCCGCCGTTTCTTTACTGGCTGTAACCGCATGATTATCGAGCGAAATGGTATTGTGATAAATATTCAGGTACGCACCGCCATCGGCCCAAATGCCATACTGCAGTCCGCTGCTTTGAAAATCATAAATAAGGTTATTGGCTATTACATTGGCCGTAGTGGCAGAAGCAAAAGCCTGGCCAATATCAATTCCTAATAACCGGCTATTGGGGTCGTTTGTGGCGTCATAAAAGTGGTGGATCTTGTTGTTTAGCACCTGCGTATTGATATTAGGCTCAAACAACGTAATACCATCTGCGCTGTAGTTGACCGGTGCGCTTACATCATTTCCCTGTACCAGCAGGTTATCGTTGTAAAACAAATAAATACCGGAATTCCAGTAACCGGAGATCTT
>NZ_JBJMLX010000195.1:0-7039 GCF_045805085.1 Niastella sp. | reverse complement strand
TGGTGGTAAAGATCTTTTTTGCATCGGCCGAAACGTATAACATATGTGTTCTGTCCTGGCCCGTACCCATGCTCCAGTCCAGTTTACCGGTGGCAGGGTCATAACGCCCAACAGCTTTGCTGCCTTCTGCCGAGAACCACACCTTACCATTTGCAAATTCAATTCCATGCGGTCCATACAACGGCCTGGTGTCAACGTCTTTCAATGGCTTTTGCGCCAGCAGATCGATCACATTGATCTCATGCAGGGCGCCGCCGCCATAGATGGAAACATACGCCGTTTTGCCATCGGTAGAGGCGATCACTTCATGCGGGTCTTCACCCACCGGAACCCGGGCCATTACTTTTAATGTGGCCGGATCTATAATTGCCAGTGTATGATCGGCTTTTGACAAAGCCAGTAACAGTTTCCGGGACTGCGATTGAGCGTTACAAGCTTCTCCCAAAAGAACCATGAGTCCAAATATGGTGATAGTTATTCTATTCATATTACCGAGTTTGCTTATTCAATGTAAGCTTATTTGGCTTGCTATTGACTGCAGGGCACGGTTTTTTTATATACCTAAATAGTAGAAAATTATAATATTGACCCTCTAACGCTACCGGTTGAAACTGCAACTCAAATATCTTTTTAGAATATTGAAAATATTTCTGGCAGTTGTATTAACGCTGGTTGTTGCAGTGGTTATATATGTATCTGTCAATAAAAAGAAGATCATTCAGCAGGTTACCAGCGAGATCAGCGACCAGTTAAATGGCCAGGTAGTTATCGGAAATATTGAACTTAGTTTTATTAGAAATTTCCCCCACATCTCCGTACTACTTCATGACGTCAGTATCACAGATACGTTGTTTAATACCCATCATCATACCTTTTTTAAAGGGAAGGAAATATTTGTCAGCATAAATGTTTTAAAACTGATCGACCACAAGCCGCCAATAAAGGGCATCAGGTTACAAACCGGTGAACTGTATTTATACACCGATTCTTCAGGGTACACCAATACTTACCTGTTTCATTTAAAAAAGGATACAATAAGCGGCAGCGGACAAAGCGAAGCAAAAAATGAATTGAAGAATGTATTGCTGAAAAATGTTCGCTTTATTGTTGATGACAGAAAAAAGCAAAAATTGCACGACCTGGTAATTAATCAGCTAAAAGTGGGCATTGACCATAAGGAGAACCGGCTTGTACTTATTACAAAGGCAGATATTCTTATAAAAAGCCTTGCCTTTAATACGATGCGCGGAAGCTTTGTTAAAGACAAAGTGTTTAGGGGGAATTTTAATCTGGCATTTCAAAAGGCATCTAAATACCTGTCTTTCGATAGCATTAATATACAGGTATCAGGACAGTCGTTTAATTGTAGCGGGCAATTTGAGTTGGCAGGCGACCAACCGCAGTTTTGGTTACGCATACATACACGAAAAATATTGTATGATTTTGTAAAATCGGCCCTGCCGCAAAAGATCGCCAATTCCCTATCTATCGTTGATGTTAATAGCCCATTGAGTGCAAGCGTAAATATAGCCGGCCCGCTAAAAGGAGGAGAGCCTAAAATATATGTCAACTGGGTAGCCCATGACATTAGTTTAAATACACTTTTCCTGGATTTTGAACATGCCAGTTTCAATGGTTTCTTCAGTAATGAAGTGGTGTCTGGCTTGCCCCGGAAAGATCCGAACTCTGTAATTGAAATAAATAGTTTTACCGCTCAATGGCATGGGTTACCTGTTCAATCTGAAAAGATCAGGATATTGAATTTATACCAGCCATTGCTCACTTGCGATCTTACGTCCAGATTTCCTCTTGTGGCATTAAATGAATTGATAGGAAGCAAAACCTTATACTTAAACCAGGGGGAGGGAAATGTACAATTAAATTATAAAGGCCCGCTGGCCAGGAACGATAGCACGAACTCATTTTTAAATGGTACCATTACATTTAAAGATGCCACTATTGAATACGAACCTCGAAACGTGGAAATGAAGAACGTGAACGGTAAACTGGCTTTTAAAAAGTCTGATGTTTTGATTGAGAACCTGCATTGTAATGTGCTGAATAATGACATCACCATGAATGGCCAGGCCAAAGACCTGCTAACGCTTATCAATACCCAACCTGATAAGGCAATTATTAACTGGAATATTTACATGCCTGTTATGAATGTGGGTTCGTTTATATACCTGTTCAAATCAAGAAGCGCAGAAAACCTAAAATCTGAAAAGAAACCCGTGTTGAAGGTGGCAGATAAAATGGATGATTTTATTGAAAATGGAAAATTACATGTGAAATTAAAGGCGGATAAGCTTATCTATAAAAGTTTTGAGGGAAGAAATGCACTAGCGGATATTACCCTGCTGAATGATCGCTACCTCATTGATAACGTTAGTATGGATCATTCCAGCGGTCATATTGCATTTAAAGGCAGCTTATTGAACAAAGCAGACTTTCATCTGGCTAACCTGGAAGTAAATATGAACAATGTGAATGTGAGTAAAGTGTTTGCCGACTTCAACAATTTTGGGCAGGACGGGCTTACTGCCCAAAGTTTGGAAGGTAGATTAAATGCAAACATTGAAGCATCGATGAATATAGCGAATGATGGTCATGTTATTCCTGCCACCGTTGTAAGCCGGGTAGATTTTTCTCTTGAAGATGGCGCGCTGAATAATTATGAGCCCATAAAAAAATTACAAAAGTTTATTTTTAAGAAGCGGAATTTTGATAATATCAGGTTTGCCGAATTAAAGAACAGGCTTGAAATAAGCAACCAGGAAGTTAAGATCAACAGGATGGAAATTCAATCCACTGTTATGTCAATATTTATAGAAGGTGTATACAATAAGAAAGGGACTACCGATTTGAGCATTCAGGTTCCTTTGAGCAATCTTAAAAAACGTGATGAGAACTATAATCCCGAGAATATAGGGGTTAATAAAAAAGGAGGCAGAAGTATTTTTATCCGCGGCCAGCCGGGCCCGGATGGAAATATAAAATTTAGTCTTGACCTGTTTAAAGAGTACCAAAAAGATAAGAAGGCTGATAGTTTAAAGGATAAAATGAATGAACAGCCATGAAGAATATTTATATAGGAACTTCCGGGTGGCATTATAAACATTGGATTGGCACATTTTACCCATCGGACATAACGGCAAAACAGCAATTTGAACATTATGCAAAGCTTTTTGATACCGTTGAAATAAATAATTCATTTTATAAGTTACCACCCAGAACGGTTTTTGAAGGCTGGTATAAGAATTCTCCTAAAAAGTTTTTATTTGTAATCAAAGCAAACCGGTTTATAACGCACAACTTAAAGCTTACAAGACCCACAGAGCCACTGACGAGGCTGTTTAACAGCATTCTTGCCCTGAAAGAAAAATTAGGGCCTATATTATTTCAGTTACCACCCAAATGGAAGGTGAATGTAGAACGCTTAAAAGAATTTCTTAAAGCTTTGCCGGCCGGTTACAGTTATGTATTTGAATTTAGAAACGACACCTGGTATAATGAAGAGGTCTATAAGTTGCTGCAGGAATATAATTGTGCTTTCTGCATTTATGAACTGGGTGGTCATATGTCGCCGATAAAGGTTACGGCCAATTTTGTTTACCTCCGCCTGCATGGGCCGTTAGATAATAAATACCAGGGCAGTTATAGTAAAACAGTGCTCAGAAAATGGGCAAAGAAATGCCTGGAATGGCAAAGCCAGAAAAAGAAAGTGTATGTTTATTTTGATAATGACCAGGAAGGGTATGCCGCTTTTAATGCGATCACCTTAAAAGCGATAATAGACGATTTGGCAAATAGGGTACGAGTACGGTAGATTAGTTATTGCGTTTTCTTTGATTCTTCCAACCGTCTTCTTAATTGGGCGGAAGGTAAATAGATCTGGAACCCAACAGACAACTGCAGGTCGCTTGATGAAACCCTGTTGCCAAAACCAACAATGCCCCTGTATTTTAAAAGCGCTTCCAGGCCAATATTGGAAGTAAGGAAGTAAGTCCAACCCGGGCCAATACCCAAGCCCAGTCCATTGGTGTTTTCACCAGAAGCGGGATTGGTGCCTTCTATACCTGCGTTTGCTTCCAGAAAGAAGCGTGAGTTTCGTATTACATTTGCTTCAGTGCCGAGGTAGTAACGTCCCAACAGGCCAACACCATAATCAATGCTTTCACCACCGCCTTTCGAGGTAAGCAGGCCAAAGTTCAAATAACCACCTAATGCCAGGTTATTGCTAAAGAAGTAAGCCAGTTTGGGATCAAGACGAATGGAGAAGTTTCCGCCTTTGTTCAGGCTAAGATCAAAGTTTGCAATATCAGCGCCCCATAAAAGATTGCCACTTTGGATCTGTGATCTTGCACTACCGATGATCAAATGCGAAAGGATGATTAAAGTAAATAGTTTTTTCATGACTCGCCATTTAAGCATAAAGGCATAAAAAATTATGCCCTGCATAATGTATAATGGCATGAAAATAAATTGTATTAAAGGTAGCACATGAAAGCGCCTTGAGCGATCTTGATTACCTTCGCAAAAAATGAGTTAACTCTATATGCGGACCTTAAGAAATACCCTTCTGCTGCTGGTAGTGAGCCTGCCTGCTTTTACCCAACAAATTGTAACCCCAGGCGTTTCCAGCGAATTGTCGAAACACCGCCGTGCGGAGATCTCCAATATACGTTACCAACTGGATTTCCAGATCCCGGCCACTAAAACAGAAAGCATTCAGGGTAAGGAAATCATTTACTGCAGTCTTAAAACGAATGCACAGCCGCTGCAGATCGATTTTAAACAGCATGCCGATCATATACAGGCGTTATGGGTTAATGGCAAAACCATTACGCCGAAGCTCGAAAACGAGCATCTTATAATTGCGCCTGCGCAGTTGCACAAAGGCAATAACACTATCAATCTTCAATTCATTGCCGGCGACGCTTCCCTCAATCGCAATGCGGAATATTTATATGCGTTGTTTGTGCCCGATCGCGCCCGCACCGTTTTTCCCTGTTTCGATCAACCCGACCTGAAAGCTCATTTTGCCTTGACGCTGCGGGTGCCAACCGGGTGGAAGGTGATGGCCAACGGTAAATTGAAAGACAGCACGAGCAATGGTTTGCAAACTGTTTATAATTTTACCGATTCGGATCTGCTGCCGACATATCTCTTTTCCTTCACCGCCGGGAAATATTCCCGGGCGCAAAAACAGATCGGACAGTATAACGCAGAATTCCTTTATCGCGAAAATGACCCGGGCACCAATGTTGATTCCATCTTTCAGGCACATGACAATGCACTCCGCTTTCTTGAAACCTGGACGGGTATTCGCTATCCTTTTCAGAAAGTAGGTTTTGCCGCCATTCCCGATTTTCAGTTCGGAGGTATGGAGCATCCGGGCGAAGTGCAATACAAAGCGATGTCGCTCTTTTTGAAGGAACCTACAAAAGATCAGCTGATCGGCCGCATTGGTCTTATCTCTCACGAAACAGCGCATATGTGGTTTGGTGATTTGGTGACCATGCAATGGTTCAACGATGTGTGGATGAAAGAAGTGTTCGCGAATTTCATGGCCGATAAGGTGGTGGAACAGTTGATGGGCAGCGAAACCTTCAATCTTCAGTTTCTGACCGATCACTATCCCAGCGCCTATGGCGTTGACCGCACGCCCGGCGCCAATCCCATCCGTCAGCAGTTGGATAATCTGCAGGATGCAGGCTCCCTATACGGTAACATCATCTATCACAAAGCGCCCATCATGATGCGGCAGATGGAATTACTAATGGGGAAAGACAACTTCCGCAAGGGTATACGGGAATATTTGTATAAATACGCTTACAGCAATGCCACCTGGAATGACCTGGTGCAGATCCTTGCCAAATACAGTAAGTACGACCTGCTTGGTTGGAACAAGGTTTGGGTGAACCAGCCCGGTCGTCCTGTTTTCGATTATAGTGTGAACTACAAAGGAAATAAAATTGATAAACTCAACATCACTCAACGCCCCGAAACAGGCGCTGCGCGCATTTGGCCGCAGGCATTTGCCATAACGCTGGTATATGCAGACAGTATTCATTCCATTCCGGTGAACATGAACACTGCCAGCATGCAGCTGAAAGCAGCTATAGGTTTAACCAAACCACTGTTCATCCTGTTCAATTCAGATGGTATCGGGTATGGACTTTTCCCGGCCGATAAAGCCATGCAGGAACAGTTGTTCAGCCAGAAGAGCGCGGTGAGCCGCGCAGCTGCGTATGTGAACATTTATGAGAATGTATTGTCGGGGCGTTATATGACGCCGGCAGCACTGTTGGCACTGTTCACCAAAGGAATAACCATCGAAAAAGAGGAAACTAACCTCAGGCTTCTTACGAGCTACATTGCTAGTTTATACTGGACATTCACTCGTCCTGCAGACCGCGCAGCATTCTCCACCCAATTGGAAGCTGCGTTATGGAATACCATGGAAGCGCAAACGCAACCAAATAATAAAAAGGTATTGTTCAGGGCTTACCAGAATGTATATGTAAGCGATGTAGCGGGAAAACGGATGTATGCTGTCTGGCAGCATCAGCAGCCGCCCGCAGGCATCAAATTGGCCGAAGAAGATTACACCTCACTGGCGCTTACGATTGCATTGAAGAACGATACGGCATCTACCGTTATCACGCAGCAGCGCGACCGTATGAAGGATGCCGATAAAAAAGCAAGGCTGGATTTTTTAATGCCGGCGTTATCGGCCAATGTTTCGGTAAGGGATAGTTTCTTCAACAGTCTCACCGATCGAAAGAACCGCGCAAAGGAAGCCTGGGTAATTATTGCATTGGGATATCTGCATCATCCATTACGGCAATCCACCTCGGATAAATATTTACCACAAAGCCTGGAGTTGGTAGAAGAGATCCAGCGCACGGGCGATATCTTTTTCCCACAAAGCTGGCTAAGCGCCACCTTCGGTTCTTACCAAACTGCGGCCGCCTGGCAGGTGGTGCAACAGTTCCTGTTAAAACATCCCCACTACAATTCCAGGCTGAAAGCC
>NZ_JBJMLX010000194.1:0-4518 GCF_045805085.1 Niastella sp. | reverse complement strand
TCTATACCATTGCGCTATATGCACACAACGGTTGAAATGCTGCATAAGAGCGACATAGAGCAAACCATTCGCTTAATGTACGAAACATTATTGACGCTGACGCCCAAAACAAACTTAAGCTATCTGTAAAAATAAGCTGCCATGCGCTCAGGCAGCTCTTTGCCTGAGCCATTTTAAGCCAAAAAAGATACAAAACCCAAGGAAGAAGACCATTGAAAAAGTACTTATTATTCTAAAGACAAATTGTGAACGTCCGGTCCCGGTATTATCGCCATACACCGCATAATAAGGCTTTGGGTAAAATATTTTAATAAACCGTTCGAAGCTGCTTTTTGGGTTTTGTATTTTTAAAAAATCACTGAAATAGAAACGAAACGAATTGTTGCGGTGAAAATACCCC
Source organism: Niastella sp. (assembly GCF_045805085.1). Taxonomy (NCBI): domain Bacteria; kingdom Pseudomonadati; phylum Bacteroidota; class Chitinophagia; order Chitinophagales; family Chitinophagaceae; genus Niastella; species Niastella sp. The sequence continues at coordinate 4,118 of NZ_JBJMLX010000194.1, read as the reverse complement.
AGGGCCGTTGAGGCCACCTGGTTATAAGGTGTTTGAACAATACTATCTCCATTAAAATAACACGTTGTCAGATCAGGATCATTAATAGGATATTTTAACAGTCGCTGCACGTCTATAACATTCAAATACCGATCTCCTTTTTTAACAAACACCGTTTTTGCCAACAGATCAACATATGCCCAGCTGTTATATTCTTTCAGATATACCTCGCTAAACACATGCGTGCCGGCTGAAATACCAGCCCTTGTATTACCGCAATCGATGAGCCGGACCGGCACTCCCGCCCTGTTTGCAAAAAAACAGAAGATATTCGTGTAGATGCCGCACCATATTTTTGACCGGCCCGACTGGGCACATTTTAATTGATTTACCGGCGATAACTGCGACATAGAATCTGAAGGAACACCATCCATACCCTTAACCCGTTGCAAAATGAAATCCGATATTTTTAAAATGCGTTCGGGGGTAGTTTCGGCTGGCCTGATATGTATGGAGTCCCTTAAATAGTCATCGACCGCTTTTTTCTCCGTTTCAGGCTGATCATCATAACTAATTGCCCAATCGGTAATACTGTATAAATCATTGGGTGCAACAGGTACATTGGAACCGGTTATTTCGAAGGTTACGGTACTGCTGTTACCAAAAATGCGGTACAGGGAATCGGGCGTATTGTTTAATGTAAAAGTTACATACCCGGCAGCTTCATTGATCCTGATATTATATTCCCTGGTGCCCAGGAGTGGTTGAAACGTACAGTTTTCCGCCTTCCCTGTAGCCAATAAGGAATCTTTTTGGTAAACCCTGAAATCGTTCTGCTTACGAAGGGCTTTGCCAGCAAAAGCAATGGAAATTGAACCGTTTTTGTTATCGGTCAGGCAGGTGATTCGTGTTTGTTCCTTTGTTTCGTACAGCTGATTATAGCCTGGAAGGTCGGCATACGAATAATCCATTTTTTTCCTTGCAAACCAATTCGACATTGCCACCAAAAGAAAAAGCAGTAAAAAGCTTATAAACCCTTTTCTCCAGGCCTTCCTACTACCAGTTATTTTTATGATCATTTTGGGAAAAATACTATCCAGGTTGAAAAAACGTTTTATTAGATCGAGAAAATTAAATATTTTTTTTCGTTCTGATATCTTTTTTACTTTTATTCCCAAATTTTAAAAGTGTTAGCCAAAATCTTTTTGATGTATATAGATCCGGGCAGTGGCAGTTACCTTATTCAGGTAATTATTGCCGCTATATTAGGAGCATTGTTCTACTTTAAAAATATATGGTGGAAGGTAAAGGCTTTCTTCTGGAAGCCTAAAAAAGAAGATACTGAGGGAGAGGATATCGCTAAATGACAACCTATACACGCCATCCTTCCTCATTTAAAGACCCCTCGGGTTTTGTATTTGAATCGGAAGGGAAAATATACCGGCAGGTAAATCAATTTTACGCCGCGCAATACCGTCAGCTGCTGGACTCAGGTTTGTACAAACAGCTGGTTGACCGCAATCAACTTATTGCCCATGAGGAAGTGGCAGACAATAAAACGGGTATGTCGGAGTGGTACACTACCCTGCTTCCCGAACCCATTTCCCCTATCAGCTATCCCTACGAATGGTGTTTTGAACAGCTGCAGGATGCGGCCCTGCTCACGCTTTCCGTACTAAAAACAGCTTTACAGCATGGCATGATCCTGAAAGATGCCACGCCCTACAATATTCAATTCCACAAGGGAAAGCCGGTATTTATTGACACGCTTTCGTTCGATACCTACGATCCCAAACAACCCTGGATCGCGTACCGGCAGTTCTGTCAATGTTTTCTGTTCCCTTTATACCTGGAACATTACCTGAAAACAGATATTCAAAAAATACTCAGCACCTATATCGATGGCATTCCGGTTGATTTTGTGGCTAAGCTGTTGCCGTTAAAAAGCCGTTTGAGCCTGGGTGTATGGTTGCATGTGTACCTGCAACACTCGGCTACCACCAGCCCACGGGCCAACAACAAACACACTGCCGCCACATTCAGTAAAAAGAAACTGCTGGATGTGATCAGCCATCTTACCAACATCATTACCAACTTCCCGGCAAACAAAACGTATAAAACAACCTGGAGCAATTACTACGAAGACACCATTCTGAGTAAGGAATATTTGCAGGAGAAAGAAAAGATCATCCGGGAGTTTTGCCAGCAAACCAATGCCCGCAGCGTGCTGGACCTTGGCGCTAATGATGGGTATTTCTCGCGGTTATTCGCCAGCCACAATATGCAGGTAATAGCCACCGATTCAGACAACCGGTGTATTTCAAGGCTGTACCAGGAGGTAAAGCAAAAAAACATTCAGAATATATTGCCATTAATGTTGGATATAGCCAACCCCTCCCCCGCCATTGGGTTTCACAACCAGGAACGGGCTGCATTTCACGATCGCATTAAAACCGATTTGGTAGCGGCGCTGGCCCTTGTTCACCACCTGGTTATTGGCAAGAATATCTCGATGCCCGTACTGGCCGACTACTTTAACGACATTGCGCCTGAACTGATCATTGAATTTGTGCCGAAAGAAGATGAAAAAGTGAAGCAGATGCTGGCAACCAGGCCCGATACATTTGTCGATTACGATCAGGCCAATTTTGAGCAATATTTTTCAAAATACTTTGATACTCTTGAGAAGAAGGCTGTAGTGGGTACCAGCAGAACCTTATACAGAATGAAAAGAAAATAGCCTATGTTTTCAAAACTGCAGTCGTATGCTGTTTACCTGATCTTACTCCCTGTATTTTTTGTACTACACGGCTACCTCGAAAATTATGGTTTTATCAGCCCGGGCGAAGGTGCCTTGTTAGCCCTTGTTTATACGGCAGGTTCCCTTGTGGTGGCAGTAATATGCTGGTTGTTCCTTCGCAATATACCCAAAGCAGCGCTGGCGGCCTTTTTGATAATGGCCAGCTATTTTTTCTTTGGCGTCCTATTTGATTTTTTAAAAGCACATGCTGCGCCTTTTTTCAGCAAATACATCGTACTGTTTAGTGTATTCTTCATACTGGTTATTGCTGTTATTGTATACCTGAAAAAGACCAATAAATCCTTTAAACGGCTTACAGTGTTTTTGAACCTGCTGTTAATCTTTTATATTCTTGTTGATGTTGGTAGTCTTGTGTCAAAAAACTTTCGCCCTAATGATCCCGGGTTATCAGTTTACTCATTTGCAAAGAACAATACCTATCAGCCGTGCGACAGCTGTAATAAACCCGACATTTATTTTCTGTTAATGGATGCGTATGCCAGCACCGTGGCCCTGGCGCAATGGTACCAGTTTCATAACCACCTCGACAGTTTTCTGTTACAAAGAAAATTCAGCATCCAGGCCCACAGCCGGTCCAATTATAATTTCACGCCCTTCTCAATGGCCTCCATCCTGAATATGTCGTATTTACAAGGTATAGAGCATCCAAAGCAGGTAACCCTGAATGATTATAATAACTGCGAAACGCTGATCCGTAATAACGAAGTGATAAAAAAACTGAGTGCAGCGGGTTATGATATTGTGAACTACTCCATTTTTAACCTGGCCGGGCACCCTTCCCTTGTTGAACAGGACTTTCTGCCCCTGAACACCAGGTTAATCACTGAACGAACGATGTTGGCTTACATCCGCAGAGATATTGGGTGGAAGCTGGCCAAGTGGTACCCGTTTAAATGGTTTTGGGCTGGTGACATTATGAACATGAATAATAATAACCAGCGGTTCATTGAACTGGTAAAAACAAGCGCGGCTATCAAAAGCACCCGGCCGCGTTTCGTGTACGCCCATTTTTACATGCCACACAATCCCTTTTATTACGACAAAAACGGCAACCTGAAAGATATAGTCACCATTACCCGGGAAAACACCAGCTTTCCCATTTCGGCTTACCTGGAATATGTAACTTATGCCAATAGCCGCATCAGGGAAATGATAACCGCTATTCAGCAACAGAACCCTTCGGCCGTGATCATTCTTATGGGCGACCATGGCCACAGGGAGGTCACCAGGGAGGCTTTTCCTGCTCGCTTTTTTCAGAACCTGAACGCGGTGTATTACCCGGATAACGATTATAAAGGGTTGTACGACAGCATCTCAG
>NZ_JBJMLX010000193.1:0-4488 GCF_045805085.1 Niastella sp. | reverse complement strand
TGGGATCAACAGTTATGCCTGTTGGTTTTACCGTTGCCGGAAAGGTTACGCTGGTTTCCCGGTTGCTGATGGCCACCTGTTTTATTTCGTTATTCCCCATTTGCAGTTCCAGCGGGAATTGATACAGTTCACCTTGTTGTTGTATAACTGTAATGTTTACTTCCTTTTTAGCCGCATTGTATTTCCAGGTTATATCCAGTTTAGGTTGGCCTGCCCGGAACAGCCATTGTTGAAAGAAGGGTTGCAGACTTTTGCCCGATACACCCTCCATTACTTTGCACAGATCGCTGGTTGCAGCATTTTTACCACTATAACGGCTGTAATAGGTCTGAATGCCTTTCCAGAACAAGGTATCGCCTAATTGACGGCGTAACATATGTAATACCCAGCCGCCTTTTTGATAAGAGTTGGCGTTCAGCAATTCCATATAGTTGGTAACGGATGAATCAACCACCGGCCGCAGTTTCTTTCTGGCGAAATCAATCACCACATTCCGGTTCTTCATCAACATTTGTTTGGCGGTATCGGGGCCATGTTTTTGTTCAAAATACAGGATTGTCATATAAGTGGCAAAACCTTCGCTTAACCACAAATGGCTCCAGTCGGCTTCCGTAGCCATATCGCCAAACCACTGGTGGGCTATTTCATGGGTCAGTAACGATTCGCTTTTGCGGGTACCGGTAATGGAGGCTTCATCGGAATAAAAAATGGCGCTGGCGTTTTCCATACCGCCGAAGATGGTGGTAGATTCTACATTGGCCAGTTTTTTAAACGCATAAGGTCCCACGTTCTTAATAAACCAGGGAAGAATGTCTACAGCCACGGCATAGTCGTAAAAGCCTTTGTCTTTTTCTTCGGGGTACACCCAGCTCGATACCGGAATATTATTCACTGTGCCTGATTGCTGGATGGCAAATTCGGCAACGCCAATCACCATTATTTTGGTAGAAAGGGGTGTGGCTTCGGTATAGTGTGTACGCCGCAGCTGGTTGCTGTAGGTAGTGTCTTCGATCTTAACGCCGTTTGCTATTACCTGGTAATGTGCCGGGGCGGTTACAATAAAATCAAGAGAAGCTTTATCAGCCGGGTGGTCAATGCAAGGCAGCCAATTATGTGCGCGGTTTGGCCAGTTGTCAGCAAAGAAAACGCGATGGCCGTATTTATTTTTGGTGATTACCAATCCATCGGCCGGTATACCTTCATAGACGATCCCGATGGTTTTGCGTTCACCGCTTTTAACCGGGGTGGCAAATTGTATGGTTAGCTGGTTATTGGTATGGGTAAAGGAAAGTGGTTTTCCCTGCGCTGTAACCTGCAATACCGCCTGGCCTTTGTGGTTATTGTCTTTGGATATAAGGTCAAGGGTAATTGCCTGAACATCTTTTATGAACAATACATCTATAGCAGCATTACCTTTTATCAGGTCGCTGGTATCGCTGAGGGTAATTGAAAATGTATAGTGCTGTATATCTATGTCGGCGCCTGGACGCTGGGCAAAAGCTATTACAGTTAGCCAGGTGCTGGCTATGAGGATCGCTATTTTTTTCATGCAGTGCGGTTTGCTGCAATGAAATTAAAGCTTCTCCAGCATATCAACCACCTTTTCCCTTTTCAGTATGAGGTAACCCAGGCGGTCGTTGCTGATGCCTTCCCGCAATTGATAACTGAACTCCAGCTGATCGTCTTTAACCGAGGTTTCAAAAAAGCGGAAGGAAATGTTGGGGTATTGTTTTAATTCTTCGCCTATTTCATACAGGTGGGTTGATAGGATGAAAAGTGAGCTCTTTATTTTTATCAAACCCTGTATTACTACCGATGAGCATTTCATAGCATCCTGCACATTGGTGCCTTTAAACAATTCATCGATGAGCACCAGCCATTTACGGCCATCGTTAATTTTGGTGATGGTGTTTTTTATGCGTTGCACTTCGTTGAAGAAATAGCTTTCACCTTTGATGATATTATCAACCACATTGATATTACTCAACAACCCATCGAACAGCGTTAAGCGCATAGACTCAGCCGGTACGCCCATGCCCAGGTGGGCCAAAAATACCGTGCTGCCCACTGCTTTAATGAAAGTACTTTTACCGGCCATGTTAGCCCCGGTAAGGAACAGGAAATTGTTACCCGGACTTAACTGCACATCGTATGGGGTAGGAGTAGATAACAGGATATGATACAACTTGTGCGCCTCGATAAGGGGTTGTTCCTGGTCGACAAACTCAGGAAAACTAAGTCCCATTTTCTGCACCGCCATGGCCATGGCGTACCAGGCATCTATACGGCCATAAATGGCTATAAGGTCATGTGCAGACAGCCTGAACTGGTCCCTGATGTAACCCCCATAATACAGAGTTTCTCTCCAGGTGAATTCCTTGCCCCGTTCACGTTGGCGCAATTCGTTCAGAATTGGTTTGTTCATTAGATCGGCTGCCCGGCGCAGGTATGTTCTAATCATCAACGGCGCCTGGTCGCTATCCAGTAACTCCACCAGTTTATGCATCCCTTTCAACAGGTCTGAAAAGTGGGAAATGGAATACCGCACCAGCGAGAAGTCGGCGCCATTCAGGAATTTATAAGTAAGTGCATGGAATACATTGGCATTGGGAATAGCATCTACATTACTATCGTAGAATTTTTCAATCACCATCAGGGTGCCATTGCTGATCTCGTTGGGCCAGTTATCGAGGTGTGTGATTATTGACCGAACGATCTTTTGGGTATCCAGAATGGGTTTCAGATCGTTGAAAGGATTACTGAAAAATCTCAACAGCCAGTCACGCCCCTGGGAGGTACGGGTAAAGCAAAGCCGGTGGAATATTGAAAATTCTTCTTCATGCTGAAAAACAGACAGGTCGTTATAGGTGGTATTGTCCAGTTCCATGCTGTTGCTCCTTCTTGGGTTTTCGTAAGTTACCGATTAAATAACAATCGCTCTCCCTTATTAGATTCATTCCACTGTCCATTTCCATAAACAAGATTGCCATTTACAAAAGTATGGGTAATGGCAGCGGGGAAAATAAATTGTTCCAGGGGGCTCCAACCGCATTTATACAATACGTTATCTTTTGTAGCTGTGGTAGTTGCATTCATATCAACAATAACCAGGTCGGCCTTGTAGCCTTCCCTGATGTAACCGCGGTCGGCAACCTGGTAGCATTTGGCTACGGCATGGCTCATTTTCTCAACCACTTTTTCAATGGTGATGCGTCCTTCTTTTACGTAATGCAACATGAGCAGCAGGCTGTGTTGTACCAGGGGCAAACCGGCATGGGATCTTTCATAACTGCCGGGTTCTACAGGTGGCAGGGTCAATGAACCGGCTGCGTTTCTGGTAACACCTTTTTCTTCGAGGGTATGCGGGGCATGGTCGGTGGCAATTACATCTAAGCGGTCATCGAGCAGGGCCTGCCAAAGCGCTTCGCGGTTGTGGGGCGCTTTAATAGCGGGGTTGCATTTTATTAAATTACCGAGACGATCATAATCGTTGCTGGTAAAATGCAGGTGATGCACGCACACTTCGGCTGTAATGTTCTTTTGTTCCAGCGGTCTCATATTGGAGAACAAGGCCAGCTCTTTTTCTGTGCTGATGTGCAGGATGTGGAGTCGGGTATTATATTTTTGGGCAAACTGAATGGCGGCCAGTGAGCTTTCAAAACAACCATGTTCATCCCTTATCCGTGGATGATCGGCCGGGTCCAGGGTGCCTTTTTCTTTTTTTATTCTTTCATAATTGGTTTTGATGATCTTTTCATCTTCACAATGGGTGGCTATCAACACCTCACTTTCCTGGAAAATTTTGTCGAGCGTAAGGTAGTTGTCAACCAGTAACCCGCCGGTTGAAGAACCCATAAAGATCTTGATGCCGCAAATATCTTTTTTACGAAGATTTGTTTTCAGAGCTTCTTCGGCATTGTCATTGGATGTGCCCATGTAAAATGAGTAATTGGCCAGGGCGCTATTGGCGCCAATGGCATATTTCTGTTCGAGCAGCTCCTGGGTAAACACGGGTGGCATGGTGTTGGGCATTTCCATAAAGGAGGTTACCCCACCGGCAACGGCTGCTTTCGATTCGGTATAAATGGTAGCTTTGTGGGTAAGGCCTGGCTCCCTGAAGTGAACCTGGTCATCGATGGCGCCGGGTAATAAATGCAATCCCTGGCCGTTAATTTCAGTAACTAAAATATCTGGTTGAATGTTACCATCAATCTTTTCAATGCGGCCGTTTTTGATCAGCACATCCTTCACGGCTGACACCCCTTCATTCACGACCATTATATTTTTTATCAGGTAATTTTGCATATCTTGAAAAAATAATATTTTTAAATACTGGCCATGCAATATATTGTAAAAACTTTTGTTCGCTTACTGTTTTTATTATTTCCCTTCGGATTGTTTGCTCAGTCAACTTATTTACCCCAGGGTTCCAAACACCAGCCTTTTTTGAACCGTCTTGAAATAATGCTGCAAAGTAATGATGATCTG
>NZ_JBJMLX010000192.1:0-16115 GCF_045805085.1 Niastella sp. | reverse complement strand
TATTAACGGGCTGAAATTCTTTAATACAGGGGAACCGGGCACGCCTTTCTCCTTTTTTCGCTCCATTTTCTGGAACAACGAGCTGGCATTTAACAGCCGTGACGGTCAGCAAATCTTTCGCCATGAACTGTTTCATGTGCAGCAAAAACATAGTACCGATATTATACTCACCGAACTGGTTACTGCCCTTTTTTGGGTGAACCCCTTTTTTCATATCCTGAAAAAGGAATTGAAGGCCATTCATGAGTTCCTGGCCGATCAATACGCCATTTCAGGCAACAACCGGTATGATTATGCCGAATTACTGGTGTTGCAAACCATAAAGGCAAACTACTCGCTCATTACCAACCATTTTTTCCAAAACCATATCAAAAGACGTATTGCCATGATCACTAACAACCAAAGTGCCTGTTTAAGCTATCGCAGCCGTTTAATGGCACTGCCGGTACTCGCCATGGTTTTCTGCTCCATTGCGCTGCATGCGCAACCAAGGACTTCTGAAGATAATAATATTGGCGCCAAAAAACCCCTGACTATTTTAGTTGATGCCGGCCATGGCGGAATAGACCCGGGCGCTCAAACCAAAGACGGTAAAGCGAAAGAAAAAGACCTTACTTTGCAAATAAGCCAAAAGATTCAGCAATTAGCAGCGGCTTATAATGTAAATGTTGTGATGAGCCGCACCGATGATAATTTGCCAGGTGGTACCACCAATATTCATGAAGGATTAAGGGCACGTACCGCACTCGCTGAAAAGATCAAACCTGATATGTATATTTCCATACACGTTTCCTTCAGTGATGAGCCAGTTACTACCCGAACCGGATTTGAGATCTATGTACCCAATGATACCACCCAACGCGTGAACCAGTCGAAACAACTTGGCTCTGTTATTAACCGGGAATTAGGCAAGTTGTACGCTACTAACCAGACTTTGAAACAGCGTAAAGATCAAAACATTTGGGTATTGCAGCGTACCCCCTGCCCTGCCGTGCTGATAGAGTGTGGCTTTCTCAACAACGATAAAGACCTTGCTTATTTCAGTGACCCCGGCAACCAGGAGGCTGTTGCCAAAAAAATTCTGGAAGGTATTGTGAACTATAAAAACCAACCGATGAGCATAATACCTGGTGGGGCTAATTTCTCCGACTCCATTCTTTATAAGCTCACCAAACATTTTAACCGCAATACCGGCTATCCCAAACAGGCTTTGGGCAATAATGCAGAAGGAGATGTATATTTTTCGGTAGCTGTTGACGAAAATGGGAAGGTTGGTAATTTAAAGTTCTATAAACAAGCGCCTGCTGAAGCCAAAACTATAAACAACCTCACTACAGTATATTTAGTTAACAATACACCACCAACCAGTACCGCATCACTTACCAAAGAGGAATTACAAAAGCAGCTCCAGGAAGAAGTGAAAAAAGTGTATGATAACAAACCCAGGGTAACGGAATTAGACCGGTTGCCACCTGCACAATACTTTTTCAAGGCAAGCTTCCGTCTTGAAAAAACAAATACGCCCACCACTTAGATTAAAAAATTAGTATTAAAAGAAAGAGTCATTTATCACCCGGTAAATGACTCTTTCTTTTAATACCAGTTACTGCAAATGTTATTGGATAAGACCCCCTTAAATTTTTACATTTTTTATACAGGATTTTCATAGCTTTCGTCCGGAATTAAAATCGGGTTAAACCCTTTCGTCCAACATGTTAAAGAAAGAACGACAAGCTTATATTTTACACCAGGTGAACCTTCACAACAAGGTGATGTCAAGTAACCTCAGCAGGGACATGAACGTATCGGAAGATACCATCCGCCGCGACTTACAGGAGCTGGCCGATGAAGGCAAGATCATAAAAGTGCATGGCGGGGCTTTGTCACACTCTTTTAGCCAGGTACATTATACATCTTCACAGGTTTATTCGCATGATCACAAAAAAACCATTGCCCGCAAAGCTGCGTCGCTTATACATGACGGCATGTTTGTAATAACTACCGGCGGCACTACCATTATTGAAATGGCCCGGGCGTTACCACCCCGGTTAAAAGCCACCTTTGTTTCCGGTAGCATACCTGCCATTCTTGAATACATGCAACACCCATCGGTTGATGTGATCGCCATTGGCGATAAGGTTTCCAAAAACAGCAAAATAACTACCGGCGGCGAGGCCATTTCGCAAATCAAACGCATCCGCGCCGACCTTTGTTTTTTAGGCGTTAATGCCATTAGCCTGAAAGATGGCATTACCGATAGCGACTGGGATGTGGTGCAGTTGAAAAAAGCGATGGTTGAATCAGCGCAAAAAGTGGTTTGCCTGAGTATTGCCGAAAAGATCAACAGCATTCAACCGATACATATCTGTGACATTAGTAAAATACATATGCTCATCACCGAGCTATCGCCCGATGACCCGCTATTAAAACCATATAAAGATGCGGGAATAGAAGTTATTTAGTACACTATTTCTTCATTGCCCACTTTCAATACCAGTTCCTTTTTATCACTGGCTTCAACGCGGCCTACGATCTGCGCTTCAATGCCCAGCTTTTTTGCTTCCTCAATAAATTTGGGGGCAGAAGCGGCATCGGTAAACACTTCCAGGCGATGGCCCATGTTGAATACCTGGTACATTTCGCGGTTGTCGCTACCGGAAGCTTCCTGAATAAGCTGGAAGATGATGGGCGGTTCAAATAAATTATCCTTTATAACACGGAAGTTACCTGGCAGGTACTTCATACATTTTGTTTGTCCGCCGCCACTGCAATGAATAAGGCCGTGAATGGCATCAAAATGATTGGCGAACATAGCCTGCAATAAGGGAGCATAGGTACGGGTAGGTGATAACAACAGTTTACCTACCTGGAATTGTTCCCGGCCAACAGTATCTGTTAACAGATAGGGGCCGATATATACCACTTCACTGGCCAGGCTGTTCTCGTATGATTCCCTGAATTTTTCTGCGTAGAATTTGCTTAATACGTCGTGGCGGGCGCTGGTTAATCCATTGCTGCCGATACCGCTGTTGTATTCGGTTTCGTAAACGGTTTGGCCAAAACTGCTGAACCCCACAATTACATCACCGGCCTGAATGTTGTCATTGGTCACCAGCCTGTTTTTGGGCCAGCGGGCGGTCATGGTGCCATTTACGGCAATGGTACGCACCACATCGCCCACATCGGCGGTCTCCCCACCCAGGTAATGGATGTTTACATTGAACTGTTTCAGCGAATCGAACAACTCCTGGGTGCCGTTGATCACGGTTTCCAGCACATCGCCCGAAACCACGGTTTTATTACGATCGATGGTTGAAGAAAATAGCAAATTATCAGTGATGCCCACACACAACAGGTCATCGAGGTTCATTACCACGGCATCCTGTGCAATGCCTTTCCAAACCGACAGGTCGCCGGTTTCTTTCCAGTATAAATAAGCCAGAATGCTTTTGGTACCGGCGCCATCGGCATGCATTACATTCACCCAGTCTTGCTGGCCGGTAAGGTAATCGGGGTAGATCTTGCAGAAGGCATGGGGATACAAACCTTTATCTAACTTTTCTGTAGCCTTGTGAACTTCTTCTTTCTGGGCAGAAACACCCCGTTGTGAATATAAACTCATTTTATAATTTGAAACCGCAAAGGTACAAAAAGAGGCAGGAAGTAGGAAGTAAGAGGTAAGAAAAGCCCGAAATTCGGGAAGCCCGATAATTATCAGCAATTTCGCATACCGGGACTTCCCTACTTCTTACCTCTTACTTCATACTTCGACTTCCTTACCGTATTTTCGCACCTCTTTTATGAAAGTTTACTTTTCTATAGATTCCATTCCGGCCTTTAAAAAGGCCGTTGTTACGATAGGCACATTCGACGGGGTGCATACCGGCCACAAAAGCATTTTGGAGCAATTAAAACGCGAAGCTGCCCGTATTGGCGGGGAAACGGTGATCATCACCTTCCACCCCCATCCCCGAAAAGTGATCGTGAGCGGCCAGCCGGGTATCCAGCTTATCAATACGATCGACGAAAAAATTGAACTGCTCGATAAAAATGGCATCGATCACCTGGTGGTGGTGCCATTCACCGATGCGTTTGCGCAACAGACGCCTGAGGAATATATTGAACAATTTCTGGTTGAGAAATTTCATCCCCATACCGTTATTATCGGGTATGACCACCGGTTTGGCAAAAACCGCCGGGGCGATTACAAATTGCTGGAAGAATACAGCCAGCGCCTTGGGTTTAGCCTCATGGAAATACCCGCCCACCTGATTAATGACAATACGGTAAGTTCCACCCGCATTCGCGAAGCCATTTTGCAAGGCAATACCGATGTGGCCAATACCCTGCTGGGTTATGATTTCTTTTTTGAAGGCACGGTTGTAGACGGTAATAAGCTGGGCCGTACGTTGGGCTACCCTACCGCCAACCTGCGCATAGAAAATGAAGAAAAGCTGATCCCGGGAAATGGTATTTATGCGGTGCAGGCAATAATCGGCAAACGGCAAACGGCAAACGGCAAACATGAAACGGCAAACATGGAAGGGCAAAGGGCAGAGGGCAAAGGGCTGAGAATCCTGAACGGAATGATGAGTATTGGTGTACGGCCAACTATTGGTGGTACCGACCGGGTTATTGAAGTAAATCTCTTCGATTTCAATGAAAATATTTACGGCGCTACCTTACGCGTATACATCAAAAAATATTTGCGCAGCGAAGTAAAGTTCAACGGACTTGAAGCCCTGGTTGAACAACTGGTAAAAGATAAAGAAGATACATTGAAGGTATTAGGTAATAAGTAAACCAATTACCTGGTTAACTTCTCAACAAGTTAACTCGTCAACTTGTCAACTTGTCAACTTGTTAACTGGTCAACTGGTCAACTAATTAACCATCTTAGCAACCATCTCTTTTAACAACGAAGCGTCTGATGAGCCTGTATCATTTACCCCCACACTTCTGAGGTTATAATGATGCAGCAGTAACAGCGCTTTTTCAACGCCGTTATAGCCGTAATTACGCGCTACCAGTAAATAATCTTTCACAAACCAGGCATTCACCCCAATATTGGCGGCAACAGTTTTTTCATCCTTGCTGGCCTGGCCAAAGATCATGTAGGTTTTACTAAACAGGTTATATAGTGTAGGTAATACCAGTTGTATGGGCGCCGCTTTGGGATTGGCTTCAAAGTATTGAATGATACGCATGGCCTTGGACAGATCTTTTGCGGCCATGGCCGATTGTAACTCAAAAGGATTGTACTCCTTGCTTACCCCCACATACTTTTCAATATCATCTTCGGTAATACTGGTCCTGCTGCCGAGGTTTACCAGCATTTTTTCAATCTCATTATCAATACGGCTGAGATCATTGCCTATATGATCAACCAACAGCAATAACCCTTTTTGTGAAATGGTATAGCCTTTACTTTTAACCAACTCATTCGTCCAGTCGGGCAGCTGGTTATCGTACATCTTCTTGGTAGTAAATAATTCAGCTTTTGTCTTTAGCAGTTTGGCAAGCTGCGTACGGCCATCCACCTTTTTTTCTTTGTATGCTACAATAAACACGGTGGATGTCAGTGGTTGCCCGATGTATGACTCTAATTTGTCGATATCACGCATGTGTTGCGCTTCTTTTAAAAGCACCACCTGGCGTTCTGAAAACATGGGGTATCTTTTACAGGCATTGATCACCTGGGTCCAGTCTGCATCGCGGCCATAAAATACGGTCAAATTAAAACCTGCCTCAGCGTCCGTTAAAATGTTATGCTCGGCATATTGCACTATTTTGTCGATAAAATAATCTTCTTCGCCTTCGAGCCAATAAACAGGTTTAAAGAGCTTCTTTTTCCAGTCAGATATAATTTTTTCTACAGACATGTATTAATAAATCGTGGTTTAAACTTTGCAATATTACCACAAAAAAAGCCCGTGACATATAGCGAATTATACACAACTGTAACACAATACTATACTATCCTTCAGCGTTCAATGCCGGCCTGTGGACGGGTTATATGCCAAATTCTGGCATGGTTTTGGTCAAACCCTTATGCGAAACCCAATTACAACGAACTAACCCATAATAGAACTAAATACTGAACCCGATTTTATAACCTTTCAAAATAAACATACACTTATTATGAGTACAACCAATTATCCATCCGCTAGTCCACAAGGTGCACCCCCAAAACGTGATTCAAAGAACCTGATCATCGGTTTGTTAGCCGTTGGTATTCTTGGTACATGGGGATACTTTTTATGGGACAAAAACAAGTCTGATCAAAAGATCACCCAACTGCAAACACAGTATGTGGCAGTAGATTCATCTAAGAATGAATTACAAAAAAGCTTTGACGCTGCTTTAACTCGTTTGGATTCTTTAACCGGTTATAACAATGAACTGGAAGGAAAGATGAATGATAAAACCAGCGAAATTTCCAAGCTGAAAGGTCAGATCGGAAGTATCCTGAAAAAACAACGTCTGTCTGAAGGTGAAAAGAAAAAAGCACAGGCTTTGATCGGCGAACTGAACGACAAGATCGCTAACCTGGAAGCAGAAGTAGCTCGTTTAACTACAGAAAATCAACAGTTGACTACTGACAAAACTCAGTTGACTGCTGATAAAGAGAAACTCACTACCGATCTGCAAACCACCACTCAACAGAAAGAAGAATTAGCAACTAAAGTAGACATCGCTTCTACCCTGAATGCTTCTAACATCACTGTTACTCCGGTGAACGAAAAGAAAAACGGTAAAGAATCAGAAACAACCTCAGCAAAGAAAGTTGACAAACTGGTAATTGCTATGGACGTTGCAAACCGCATCGCTCAAACAGGTTCTACTGATGTTTACGTTTGCATCACTGGTCCTGATGGTCAACCAGTAGCTGTTGAAGCTTTAGGTTCTGGCAAATTCACCACTCGTGAAGAAGGTGAAAAACTGTTCACTGCTAAAGTTCCTGTTGACTTCGAACAAGGCAAAAACAAACACGTTGAATTTGCCTGGAAACAAAACAGCCCTTTCAAACAAGGTAACTACAAGATCGAAGTATACCACAATGGTTTCAAGATCGGCGAAGCTACCCGTTCACTGAAGAAAGGTGGCATCTTCGGATAATCTTTCACTATATATTTGAAAAGCTCCCCACGACAACATCGTGGGGAGTTTTTTTTGGTACCTATTATAACAACGCCCTGATCGATGCCCGTCCTATATGTACTATGCGCGAGGCGCCAGGTTTACGCCCCTCATACTGCATACTGAACTCCAGGTTGTTCATTATCCTTTTAGTAAGATCAAGCGTCCATAGATAGTTCTTACCCGGCTGTAACCCTTCCAGAAGGATATAGCCTGAAGAAGAATTTGGATTCGGAACCCCATCGAATGAAGAAAAAGAAATATCTGAATAAGTGAATTTAGCCATTATAGAAGTGCTTTGCAGAATATTATACTTCACATCGGTATTCAGTGAGTTTGATTTTGATCTCTCCTGGCTTCCCTGCTCATTGTTTTTATCGCTGTACTTATACCCTACTCCCACTCTGAAATTGCCTCCCTTTTGAAATGTAAACCTTGGTTCTGCCGAGTATTGTTTAATCAGGTAATTGCGGTTATCAAATTTGGGGTTGCTGGTGATAAGCTGATTGATGCCTGAACGACCAGTCATTTCCAATGCAAACCACCTGGTTATATTCCAGCGGGTACGGGCCGACCACTCATCCAGTTTATGACTTTCATAGCCATAAGTAAGCAACGACTTGGCCTCCGTGCGTGAATTGGTAACATCGAAACCCCATTTAGGACTGAAACGGTTAAACGAGAACGTGTTTACAAAACTCTTGTTCAGGGTAATGAGTGAGGTATCGTTTAACGGCGCTTTAAAAGGATCAAACTGCACCAGCTTATCTGCTACTTCCTTTTTATTGATCTGTAACGATGACTGCAGGTTTATTTTTGAAATAAACTTACGCAGGGTATTTGCCGTAGTCAGGTTTATGGCGGCGCGCGGGTTCAGGTTAATGCTGTAGTTAAAAGTATTGTAGCTGGCTTTTACGTATACGTTAGTTGGAGTAAAGATGCGAATGAACTTGGCCTGGTCCTGGAACAGGGCCACTTCAAACTCATTTAACTGCTGAATACCATCACTGTTATAATCTATCCAGGTATACTGGCCCTGACCGGCCGGCACTTCCAGGTAAGAATAATCCCTTTTCTGCTCCTGCCCGGCTCCTACTTCGTACAACAGGTTACCGGTTAACAGGCCGTTCACTACATTGATCTGGTATTCTGCCCGCCCTAACAGGCTTTCTTCCGGCATCTGGCGGTTCAATGTGGTATCCAGTATCTGTAGTTTACGGTAAGTGCTGGTAAACCGGAACTGGTGCCGCGGGTCCTTTGTCAGATCGGCTGTCAGGGTTGCGTTCTGGCTGCGATCAGCCTTTACCAGGCCGTACCCCAGCGGGTATGAATTGGTACGGGTAAACCAGTTTACCCCCCAGTGATTGGGTTTTGCCGGGTCTGATTTAAGATACGCGGATGCATTGGTAAACGAAAAGCTTTGCAGTGCTATGGAATCGGAGATCTTATCACGAATTTTATTGTGCTCTACCGCATATGCACCGCCTATAATGTAATTCTTTAATTTCGGGAACTGCCGCGAAACACTTATAACCGGCCGCCAGAAGTACCCTTTGCTATCGGTAGCATTGACATTGGAAAGGGTGAACTGGTTGTTGAACGTCCAGCCCTTTATAGTCTGTATTTGGGTAATGCTGTGTCGTAACCCAGTAAACGAAGTACCCCGGTTGTATTCAGTGAACTGGTACTTCAGGGAATTGCTTTTTTGGTCTGCTACGCCCACCCCGGCTGTTACTATATTCTCATTCACAGGCGTGTTCAGTAATAGCGGCAAGCCCCAATCGCGGGTAAACTCAATATTCCTTAACCGTTCCAGGGGTTTGAACCGGGAGTCAACATACTCATACCCCAGGTCGGTAGTCAGTTTTATTCCCCTTTTTGAATTGTTAAAAGGAATGGTGTTTTTAAAATCAACTTTGGCGGCATACCCCCGGTCATTGGCTTTATCGATGTTTGAAAACGTGTTCACATCATTCAAACTGGTAGCCACTTCGGTATTCAGCACCATATTCTTCGTAATGTTATATTCAACACCCAGGTTGGCCACCTGTTGTTTTTTGGGGGCCACCAGGAACACGGCCGGTTCAAAATTCCCCTGTTTAACGCCGTTCACCGGTTGCACCCAGCGATATACCTTTCCATTGGCCCCATTGAGGTCGGGAATGTAATTCCCGTTATTAATGCCCACTTCAATAAACGACAGGGAGTAAAAGGCGTTGTCGGGATTGGTTGAATAGATATAGATAGAATCATGCGTTCCGTTATACACAGTATCAACCTTTTGATACTGGATAGCACCGGTTGAAAAAGTATCTTTTGGTGCATAGGGGTAATAAGCCTTGTTTACGCTATCGCCCAGGTTCTTTAAAAATGCTTTTTGATCGGCGTTCAGGTTTTGGTTGATGGGCGAGCTTTTGGCATCGGCATTACTGAAATATCCCAGCTTTACTTTTACCTTCTTATTGAAATCTGTTTCGTTGGTGAGGTAAATATTCGAATTCAGGTAATTGCGATCGGCGTATTCAAACTCCACCACTATGCGTTTGTCTTTTGTAACCATTTGTTTAGGGGTGAACGAGATCTCCGCCGTATTGTAATTGATCACATAGTCCCGGTCTTCCCCACGCTGCATTAATACGCCATCGATGTATACCCGCTCGGTATTGGCCAGCACCACAAAATAAAACTCGTTATTGGCGCCCTGAAGACGATAGGGTCCCTGGTTGCCTTCCTGACCGATCAGGGTATTACGATTGAATTTACCCTTGGCAATTGATCCGCTGATCAGGGTCTTGTTTATAATGCTATCCGTAATGGCGGTGGTGGTTTCAAAAGCCACCCCCTGTAGACGTTTATAAAAACTGAGGAAATAGCTTTGTTGTTGCCGGATGTCGATATCGCCGAGACTCAGCGCCCAGTTCTTTTTTTTGAACTGTAGAAAAATGCGGTCAAATTCATTCAGCTGCGCTGTAGTGCCATCGGGTTGAATGGGAATATTATTATCGGTAATGGCGGCTACAATTTCAATACTATCGGCCAGGTAACCGCTCAGCTGCAGGTTCAGGTTACTGGTAAATACGGCGTCCTGGCTATTGCCAAAGGAAATGCCCCGGCCAAAACTACCACTGTAATTAATGTTGCCGAAGTTGAAAAAGTTATCGCCCAACCCGCCGACCCCTACATAATCGGGCGTAAACGGCTGCCCCATGAAATTATTCATGATGCTGTCGTACTGCATACGGCTCACTGCAGCGTTCAAACGGGTTCTGAAAACGCGGTAACGAATGATGACGCTATCCAATGGAGGTAACTGCTTCCAGGTAAGCCGGGCATTTACAAAATCAATATCGTAAAGGCTATCGGGTATGCCGGCAACAGAAACGGTGCCGGGAACAAGGCTCATGCTATCGAGCTGTATGGTGTGCCGTTTTGCAGAAACCACCTTTTTACGCAGGTTCGACCCTGGGGTACCCAAACGCGGATTCTGGGCAACAGCCAGCAGCCAGCCAACAGAAAAACAAATACACAGTATCAGGTTCTTCCCGATCAACAACCTAGTTAGATTTTTTATGGTCGTCTTTTCAAAAGAGGGTATAATACAGTTCCTATTGAAAAAAACGGTGGTTTGGTAACCATAGCGCTTAAAGTTAGCATTTATTGCATGAACCGGTATTTTATCGATCTGTAATGGGTTTGAACCGATCATTTTACCGCGTGTGACTCAAAATATAATTGGAGCGGGATCTTTGCAGCGTGAGCCCGTTCACTTTTTCGCAATGCAATCCAAGGCGGGTGGCTATTGCGCGGATGGTGTTTTCGGACACCAGCAGCAGTTTATTCTGTTTTGAGATTTTCCGGTAGTCTGAAAACAACAGGTACGAGATAAATCCTGCAAAGGCCCCTATCCTGCCCCTTTTAATACAATACATCAGCAGCGAAAACGCATCTTTGAGTGAGGAAGTGTTTTCGTCCAGCACATCGGCAATAATGAGTTTACCCTGCGGTTTTAAATAATGGCGAAGCATACCAATTACCTCATCGAGGTCGTTCGCACTTTTAAAGTATTGTATGATGCTTAAAAGCAGGATGTAATCGAAATGCTTTCCATTCAGAGCTTCGCCCAGTATTTTTTTATTGGTGGCAGTGTCTGTTGTTATGAGCAGGAACCGGGAAGCAGGATGGTTTTTGCGGCATTCCTTTATAAAGAAATCATTGATATCTGCCCCGGTAAGTTGAATGCTCTTAGTTGCCAGGGAATCGGCCACAAACCCCGGACCGCATCCATAATCGAAAAGCTGGTCGGTTGGTTGTAGCGGGTATAGTTTCTCAAATTTCAATACAAAATAACTGGTAGCCATTTTCATGACTGCATAAAAAGACAGTCGTTGATCCTGCCAGAAATTTCCCCAGCCAGTGGTGCTCATATGTGTTCGTTAGTAATGGTGTCTGATTCCTACGTAGCCAATGTTCTAAAGATAAGGGTTTAGGGCTGGGATATAAAAAATAAAAGGCCCCTCCCGACAAGTCGGGAGGGGCATTATTACTATTGTATGTATGAACTAGGCCATTTGCAATTTATTAGCCTGTTTTCTTTCGAGGTATTCATCGAAGCTCATCAGTTTGTCGATAGCTCCGTTGGGCGTTAACTCAATAATACGGTTGGCAACGGTTTGCATAAAGGTATGGTCATGCGATGACAGCAGAACGATACCGGTAAAGTTGGTCATGCTTTCGTTGAACGACTGTATCGATTCCAGATCGAGGTGGTTGGTGGGTTCATCGAGGATCACTACGTTGGGGTCCTGCAACATCATACGGCTAACCATACAACGTACTTTCTCCCCTCCACTCAGCACACTTGTTTTCTTCATGATCTCATCGCCGGTGAACAACATTTTACCCAGGAAGCCACGCAGGAACGGCTCATCCACATCTGTTACGTGTGGTGGCACATACTGGCGTAACCAATCCATCAGGTTCAAATTACCCTGCTCCGCAAAGTATTTCGAGTTATCGTTGGGCAAATAAGCTTTTGTTACGGTTCCACCCCATTCGTATTTACCGCTATCGGCAGCCACTTCGCCATTGATGATCTCAAAGAAGGCGGTAATGGCCATATGGTCATCGGCAACAATAGCAACCTTATCGCCTTTGTTCAGGGTAAAGCTGATGTCTTTGAAAAGCGGTTTGCCTTCTACAGATTTTGACAGCTTTTCTACGTTCAATATCTGGTTACCAACTTCACGTTGTTGTTTGAAGATGATACCAGGGTATTTTCTGTTTGAAGGAGTAATGTCTTCGATAACCAGTTTTTCCAGGGCCTTTTTACGGGAGGTAGCCTGTTTTGATTTGGAAGCGTTGGCGCTGAAGCGGGCGATGAACTCCATCAGGTCTTTCCGCTTTTCTTCCATCTTCTTGTTCTTATCGCCTACCTGGCGGGCAGCCAACTGGCTACTTTCGTACCAGAAAGTATAGTTACCGGTGTATATTTTTATCTTCTGACGGTCAACGTCGGCCACATGGGTACAAACGGAGTCCAAAAAGTGACGATCGTGCGATACCACAATTACGATGTTCTCATAATCGGCCAGGAAGTTCTCCAGCCAGGAGATGGTCACCACGTCGAGGTTGTTAGTAGGCTCATCAAGGATCAGGATGTCGGGGTTACCAAACAGCGCCTGTACCAGCAGCACCCGTACTTTCATAGCTCCACTAATGTCTTTCATCAGCAACTGGTGCATTTCATCTTTAACCCCCAGCTCACTGAGCATACTGGCGGCATCGCTTTCGGCGGTATAGCCACCCATTTCGCCAAACTCACCTTCCAGCTCACCGGCGCGAATACCGTCTTCTTCGGTAAAATCGGCCTTTGCATAAATGGCGTCCCGCTCATGCATTACTTCCCACAACTTCTTATGCCCCATCAAAACCGTATTCAAAACAGTAATTTCGTCAAATTCGAAATGGTTCTGTTTCAACACAGCCATCCGTTCGCCGGGTGTTATATCAACGGTTCCCTTGTTAGGTTCAATTTCACCCGATAAAATTTTAAGGAAAGTAGACTTCCCGGCGCCATTGGCGCCAATTACACCGTAGCAATTGCCTTTACTGAAGGAAAGGTTCACCTCATCGAATAATACCCGTTTTCCGAATGATAGGGTCACATTATTCACTGTAATCATACGTGCGCAAAAATTTTGAAGCGGCAAAGGTACGATAAACAATGGGGAAAACGGAATTATGAATTTGGATATACTTCAGCACTTCCCGGTCACCGGCTTTCACGGTTGCCACGACGGGGCTTTTGCCCTCTGCCCTTTGCCTTTAAGGCTTAATTGAGTCGATAATTTCTTTATTGTCAACGAGTAATACGGTGCTGTCGGCTTTTTCGCCTGAATGAAGGTAGTCTTCTTTACTGGCCCATTGCTTTACTCCAATTTTGTAGGCTGCCTGCCGGTCGCCGGTTAATTCGTACACCAGCTGTTTGCTCAGCGGGTCGGGCACCCAAACAAAGAAACTGTTTGGCACCCCAAATTCGTCCATGGAGAAGTTTACGTGAAACTTCCGGGCTAACTCATCTTCGGGCGGACGGATCCAATGAACAGTTTGAATGTTCTTATTATAATGTTCCCGGAAGTAATTTTTAAGCGCCGCTGTTTCAGCTACCAACGGCCGGGCAAAACCCTGTTGAAAGTTAAAGCGGGCGCAGAAAACGAAAAAGAGAATGATGGCCGCTCCGCCCGCTTGCAAAACCAGCTTGTTTGTTATGTAGTACAACGCCATTTCAAAACAAACAAGGAACACGATCAGGTTCAGGGCAAACTGTGTTCTGTTGGAAGCATAGTTTTCTTCTATAAGCAAACCTGGTAAATAGGATAGCAACCCAAAACACATAATAATAGCCAGGTGTATAATGGCCTGCTTTTGTTTTCCTTTACCAAACCGTTTAAAGGTCAGTGCAGCCAGGCTCAACAGCGCCAGCGCATAATATACCAACGATATTATGCTTCTTTCTTCAGTAAGCAAGGTAAAGCGGAAGCTTCTTTCCAGCGGGCGGGCCAAAAAGAAGGCCAGTTTTATAAATGGATTTATATACAGCTTATTACGCGGGTCTTCCGGGATGTTATCTAAAAAATAGAAACTTAGCTTATAGATTATAAAGTAAGCAGTATATACGGCAAAAAACACGATCGCTCCCCTTAGCAGCACTTTGTTTTTATTGAGATTCAGGGGGTTGATGAAAAACAGGAAAAAAGGGATCAGAAAACAGGCCCATGAACCCTGGTACAAAAACAGGCCCGGTACGCCCAACAATAAGGCCGCGGCGACAGCCCACAAAAACTTACGTGGTTTAAAGTCATCTGAACGAAGACTGTTTATAACAATAGCGCCTGCCAGCACGGAGGCGGTGTCTGAAATGAAAAACTGTAAACAGGTAGCCCATTGAACGGCGACTAAAAATGAGGGATTGGTTATCAGGTATAAACAGGTAAAAAAGGGCAGGTATTTAAATTTGGGAACATTGGCTACTTCTTTTTTAATAATTGCATACCACAGCGGTAAACACAGCATCCAGCCAAAAAAGGAGAACAACCGCATGTAGATAACCCCGTGTATGGTATCGATCATATTGAACAACCAGCGCTGTAACTCTTCAGTTAAATAACGCCCTTCATCTATGAACATATAAAAACCGGAAATAGCCCTGTAACCCCAAAGCTGAAAAGCTTCATCCATGAATATGTAATTGCTGTAAAAAAGGGGCAGGAAAATGAAGAATAAAACAAGCCAAAGGATCCCTACCAGATACAAATCTTTACGTTGCATACATGACAAGCACTGTTAAATCCCACGATTTAACCAGGCCTTTTTGGTTTTATAATATCGTTGCCAAATTAAAACCTTAAAACGGCTGCTACCCCTATCTTACAGGAAGATTTCTTTAAATTAAAGCGTTAATTTAATAGTATCCTCCTGTATTCCTAATGCATTTCTAATGTGTTGATTAGCTTTGTATTTATGGATTAAGGGCATCTATCAGTTCCGGCATATTCACCACCAGGGTACTGTATGTAACCCGTTCACCTGAATTGGCAAATTCTGCGGCATCCTTCCAATATTTTACGGTCAATTGTTTGGTAGCTTCCCTGTTTCCTGTTTTTTCATATACCAGTTGCCAGGTCAAATCCCCGGGTACCCAGTCAAAAATAGCGCAAGTGGTCGGTACGCCGAATTCATCCATAGACGATTGTACATGGAATTTTTTTTCGAAGGCATTCTGCGGCAATCCTATGAAGTGTACTGTGGTGATATTTTTATTGTAATGCTGCTGCATGTAATTTTTAACCGCCATATATTCTTTGTGAATGGGCTGCAAAAACTGTTTGTTAAAATTGTACCAGCCTGATATAATTAAAACAGATGCGACAGAGATGGCAATTGCCCTGCGTAGTTGTATATTTTTCACAATATACAAAGCCATTTCTACCCAAACGATCCATACACACATGTCGATGGCCAGCAAGGTCCTATTAGATGAATAACTTTCATGTACCACCAGAGAGGGCAGGTACGATAATACAAACGTCGTACCTGCAGCCGCAATATATTTCACAGCCAACAACCTGTTTTTTCCAAATCTTATAAATGCAAGCACCATCCAACCCAGCAGGAGCAGATAATACATGGTTTTGGCGAATTTATTGTCGCCATTGATTATAAGATTGAACCAGAAAGCCCGCTTAAGCGGCTGCGTAATAAAATAAGCAATTTTGCCCGGCACATCGTTGGTAAAGCCTGCCCGTGCATCGCCTGAAAGGTGCGCAATTGCCAACGAAAGTTTGAATAAAACGAAATAAAGTGCATACATCGCAAAGTAAAAAGCCAGTCCTTTTATGAACACCGCATCTTTCCCTGTAGCATCAGCGCTTATGTAATAGAGCAAAAACGGGATCACAAAACAACCAAATCCACTT
>NZ_JBJMLX010000191.1:0-10573 GCF_045805085.1 Niastella sp. | reverse complement strand
TTCATGGCCTACAATACCGTGCAGAAGCTGATGCCCATTGGTCAGTTCATAGCTGGTAAACTTACATCGAAGTTAACGCTCAATGGCAAGCTGGGTGAAACCATGATGCCCGATCTGAGCACATTGACCGGCAGCGGCTCCATGCTGTTGTTACAGGGTGTGCTTAATAAATTTGCGCCGTTGGATAAACTGGCCAGCGCACTCGATATCTCCAGCCTGAAAGAGATCTCATTGAAAGATGTAAAAAGCTATTTTGACGTGGCCGATGGAAAAGTGTTTGTGAAACCTTTCAATGTAAAAGTGCAGGACGTGAATATGGAAATTGGCGGTAAGCATGGACTGGATCAATCGATCGATTACGTGATCAACATGAAAGTACCGCGCGAAAAGCTGGGCAGCAAAGCCAATTCCCTCGTGAATAACCTGGTATCACAAGCTAACAACAAAGGCATTCCCGTTAAGGTGAGCGATATCGTGAACTTCAAGGTGAACCTGGGTGGTAGTATTACCAACCCTACCGTGAAAACCGATCTGTCCGGTGCAGGCAACTCCCTGGCCGATGACATGAAGGACCAGGCAAAAGAACTGGTAGAAGCTAAAAAAGCCGCTGCAAAAGACACGTTGCAATCTGTAAAGAACCAGGCCGTGCAGGCAGGTAAAGATTACCTGACCAAGACACTGCTGGGACAAAAAGACAGCACTGGTACCAAAGACAGTGCGGTTAAAAGCAACAAACAACAGCTGGAAGACAAGGCCAAGGGGTTGATGAAAGGGCTGTTTAAGAAGAAAGATTAGTATTTAAACGTAAAATATACGTTTTGCTTCCCGTCCCGATTGAATCGGGACGGGACTTTTTTTGTAACAGCTTTTCCCCAATGCGGCCAAATGCCCGCCAAAAGCGACTTCCGCAAATCTGTGCAAACGCAGAACCGTTTTAAATTCAATCCGGTTTCCCTTATATTTGTTCACCTTACAAAAATTCTAGCGATTAAGAATCAAAACTATGGACAAACTGTTCTACTTAGCGCCCGCTATGGGCATTCTGGGCTTGCTGTATACTTTCATTAAATTCAAATGGGTTTCTAAGCAGGACGCGGGCACCGACCGCATGAAAGAGATCAGCACATACATAGCACAGGGTGCAATGGCCTTTTTACGTGCCGAATGGAAAATCCTCGGCTATTTCGTTGTTATCGTTGCCATATTATTGGGTGTTATGGCCAGCGCCAATCCAGGCTCCCACTGGTCGATTGCCATTGCATTCATTATCGGCGCCATCTTAAGTGCAACAGCCGGTTACATAGGTATGCGGGTGGCTACCAAAGCCAATGTGCGCACCGCCCATGCAGCCCGTACCAGTTTAAGCAAAGCCCTGGCCGTGTCATTTACCGGTGGGTCTGTAATGGGTATGGGTGTGGCTGGTCTGGCTGTATTAGGCTTAAGCAGTTTGTTTCTCATTCTTAAAATGATATTTGCACCCGATGCAGGGGTAGACTCTCCGGAGATGATGCGGACTATTGAAGTGCTCACCGGCTTTTCATTAGGCGCCGAATCAATTGCCCTGTTTGCCCGTGTGGGTGGTGGTATTTATACCAAAGCTGCCGACGTAGGCGCTGACCTGGTAGGTAAAGTGGAAGCCGGCATCCCTGAAGATGATCCGCGCAACCCTGCTACCATTGCCGATAACGTGGGTGATAACGTAGGTGATGTAGCCGGTATGGGCGCTGACCTGTTCGGCTCTTATGTAGCCACCGTATTAGCAACCATGGTACTGGGCCGCGAAGCGGTTGTTACCGACCAGTTCGGTGGGATGTCACTGATATTGCTGCCCATGATGATCGCCGGCGTAGGTATTTTATTCTCTATCATAGGTACCTTCTTTGTACGCATCAGCGAATCGGCCGGTGTTAACACCAGCACGGTACAAAAAGCGCTGAACATGGGTAACTGGGGTTCCATCATCCTTACTGCCATTGCCTGTATCGGCCTGGTGTTCTGGATCTTGCCCGAAGGTGATTTTCACCTGGTGCGCGATACCCTCAACGGCTCCCTGATAGTAGGCGCCAAAACATTCACCCGCGAAGGCATTCTCGGCGCTATCGTAGTGGGATTGGTGGTTGGAACATTAATGAGTATCATCACCGAGTATTATACAGCTATGGGTAAACGTCCGGTGATGAGCATTATACGTCAATCAGCTACCGGCCACGCTACCAACGTGATTGGTGGTTTGGCAGTAGGCATGGAAAGTACGCTGTTGCCTATATTGGTACTGGCAGGCGGCATCTGGGGTTCATACCAATGTGCAGGTTTGTACGGTGTAGGTATTGCCGCAGCCGGTATGATGGCCACTACGGCCATGCAGTTAGCCATCGACGCCTTTGGTCCTATTGCCGATAACGCTGGTGGTATTGCTGAAATGAGCGAATTGCCGAAAGAGGTGCGCGAAAAAACCGATGTACTGGATGCCGTAGGTAACACTACTGCTGCAACCGGTAAAGGTTTTGCCATCGCTTCTGCTGCCCTGACCGCACTGGCCCTGTTTGCTGCGTTTGTAGGGGTAGCTAAAATTCCAGGGATCAATATTTATAAAGCCGATGTACTGGCCGCCCTGTTTGTGGGTGGTATGATCCCCTTCATCTTCTCTTCACTGGCTATCCGGGCTGTAGGTGAAGCTGCGATGGCCATGGTAGAAGAAGTACGTCGCCAGTTCCGTACCATTCCCGGTATCATGGAAGGCAAAGGCAAACCCGAATACGACAAATGCGTTGCTATTTCAACCAATGCTTCTATCAAAAAGATGATCATGCCTGGCCTCATTGCCATCATGTCCCCGCTGATCATTGGTTTCTTAATGGGACCTGAGGCATTAGGTGGTTTTCTGGCTGGCGCTACCGTTAGTGGTGTATTGATGGGTATGTTCCAGAACAACGCCGGTGGCGCCTGGGATAATGCCAAGAAGTCTTTTGAAAAAGGCGTGGAGATCAATGGCCAGATATACTATAAGAAGAGTGAGCCCCATAAAGCATCTGTAACTGGTGATACAGTAGGTGATCCATTTAAAGATACATCAGGCCCGTCTATGAACATCCTCATCAAACTGATGTCGATTGTTTCGCTGGTAATTGCGCCTACCCTGGCTCAAATCCATAGTAACGGTAATACGCAGACTGTTCACACAGAAAAGAAAACTGTAATACCTGAACATAACCGTGACCTGACAAATACTTATACAGTAGAAAAAAAGCTCAATTAAGATTTAAAAAAAAAATCATAAAATATTCAAACAACGATATTATCTTTGGAGTAACAACTTAAGGCACTATATCATACCAAATACCAACGTCCCCATGTTTCTACATCGGGGACCCTTTTTTTTATATACCCTTTCCCTGCAATTGGTACAAGAATACCCTTATAAAATAGCTTACTTCTGCCTGTCAGCACCATTATTGCTCTTCCTGATAACTTTTACCTACATACTAACCCTTACTTTACTAATGCAAACCAGGGAGCTTGTACAAACGAACCCGTAAATTTTACACGCAGGTTACTACGCACGGTAATGTTGAAATTATTTACTCCGTATAATGTATGAGGGAACCAGGTGAAACGGGCTTCAATGGTGCCGAAGATCAGGTTTTCGTTACGGGTTCTTACCCCACCACCCAATGAAGGAAAGAGACCGCCCCGCCAGATCCCCAGCTGCGGGGGCTCCATAAGGGTTCCCCTGGCAAAGGCCAGAAAGCCGATCTTGAAACCCAGGATACTCCACCTTGTATATAAAGTAGTTTCTGTACCAAGCGAAAGGCGCTGTCTGGCCCTTATGCTATCGGTGCTGAATTCATCCAACCCGTACTCATTATTGATATGCAGTGATTCGTATACATGTTGATTATAGATGCCGGCATAACTGATATTGGCATATTGCCTGATCTTGAATTTGGTAAAATCCATTAACCGGCTATACCACGAAATATTCAGCAGGGTGCTGTTATCCTGCCATTCCCTTTTATAAAAATTAGTTCCCAGCGCCAGCGTATAGTTCCAGTAATTTTCATGCTTATCTACCAGCCAGTGATCAAACTCCCACCCTGCATACATCCGCCGCAGGCTGTCAACCTGTACCGCGCCAATGGTAGCCTTGCGTGTCATACCTACAGGAAGATCCTCTGTTCGCCCGAACCCGTAAATATAATTGGTTTTATAAAAGTCGATCTTATACCAGGTGAATTGTCCCAGCACATATCGTTTATTGGTATAATGGGGATCAAAGGTATCCAGCTTGGGTAGCTGACTGAAGTGCTGATTGAAATAGCGCATAGATACAAAACGGCGGCGGCGGTCATCAGTCCCGTTTCTCTTTTGTTTGTTCACCCCAATATTATAACCCAGCCACACATCACCTAACTGGTATTTATAATCGCTGAACAGCGGAGTCGGTTTTCCAAATACATTGGTGCTTTGGTTATGGCTCACCTGCAAACCACCCGCATAACGGGCATTAGGGGTATACAGGGGCCGGTCGAGGGTGAGGAAATACGCCGTTTCATTTTCGGTTGCCAATCCGCCCTGGTTAATCATAGAGTACCCGGCTTCTAAATTAATAAAAGAACCAAGGATGCTGGTTTTCCGGTACCTGATCTCCGACCCTACTATCGGGTTGCGATTCTTGGCATATTGAAGGGTATACTGTAACCGCTGCGCCATGCCCAGGAAATTGGCGTCATAAATGGAAGCCTTCACATTATTAACCCCTGAAGTGTTTACTTCAGCGCCCCAGCTAAACACATCGCGCAAACGAACATACAGGTCAACGGAATCGGGGTACTCTTCAACAGGGCGAACCAAAATGCGGGCATCCTTTATAAAATTCTGGTCGCGTAAAAAACGTTCATTATCCGCCAGCCGGTAAGGGTCTACCGGTTGTCCTTTTTTTACAAACAACATTTCCCTGATGATCCAGTCTTTTGTATTCGATTGCAACCGGTCCGCGGCCCGGGTTAATGTATTCATGAAATTTGAAGCCGTGTCCTGTACATTTAAACTAAATGATAAATTCACAATATATATGCGCCGGATCGCCTTGCCCTCATACCGCTTAAAGCTTGCTTCACTCTTTTGAAAAAAAGACGAATCCTGCCTTTTCTCTTCCACCTTCATAAAGCTATGGTACAGGTCATGCGTCAGTGAGTGCAGGGTCGTTTTCTTCTTCGTACTATCCTGGCCATGAACGGACATGTATAGTACGGTGAAGACAACAGAACATAATATGTAGTGGGGCAGGGTGTGCATATTCATATTGGTTGGCCCGGGCACGGCCATGACAATTAACGATTTATAAGCTCCTCCTATTTAAATACATCAATTATACCATCGTACATATTGTAATATAGACCGCTTAGCCAAAAGCGATGTAGAAAAAAATCTACTTTTGTGTTAAATCGGTCCATTAAACAGCTTGCATATGGCGCCTGAGATCCTATACTTTGCAATACCCGGTTTTGTGGTATTGTTACTGCTCGAAGCATGGTATTCCTGGAAGGAACATAAGGATCTCTATGAGGTCCGGGATACATTCAGCAGTCTGTCGATGGGAATCGGCAATGTAATATCAGGCTTTTTATCAAAATTAGTAGTATTCGGTGCTTTCACCCTCGTATATAAATTCCGGCTATACACCCTCCCTTTTACCTGGTGGATGTGGGTGCTCGCCTTTTTCGCCGATGACCTGTCGTATTACTGGTTCCATTATACTTCCCATAATATCCGTTGGTTCTGGGCATCGCATGTAGTGCATCATTCCTCTCAACGGTACAACCTGTCAACCGCCCTGCGCCAAACCTGGACGGGCAACCTGACCGGCGGTTTTGTTTTCTGGATGTGGATGCCCTTGCTGGGGTTTCATCCCATAGTGGTGATGCTGATGCAACAGATCAGTTTGATCTACCAGTTCTGGATCCATACCGAAGCGGTTCACCTGCTGCCCCGCCCCATCGAATTTATTTTCAATACACCTTCACACCACCGCGTGCACCATGGCAGTAACCTCAAGTACCTCGATAAAAATCATGGTGGTATTTTAATTATCTGGGACCGGCTGTTCGGCACTTTTCAACCCGAAGAAGAACGCCCCACCTATGGCCTCACAAAAAATATTGAAACCTATAACCCGGTACGCATTGCGTTTAAAGAATGGGGCGACATGTTCAGGAGCGCCTCGCGATCCTGCTCCCTTCGTAACTGGTTCAATTACCTTTACCGCCCGCCGGGCTGGAGTCATGATGGGAGTAGTAGGACGGTTAGGGAGATGCAGGGGGAGGTTGATGGGGTTGACGAGTTGACAAGTTAACAAGTTGACAAGTTAACCAGTTGACCAGTTAACAAGGAAGAAATAGGTTTGGATGATTAAAGTTGGAGGTTGATAGAGTTGACGGAGTTGACAGGGTTGATAAAGGATGAGGGTTGAAGAAAGTACCATATAATTTCACTTCATTTCTATATAGAAACCAGGGGCTACTATATATATTATAATACCATTTCTATTTAGAAAGCATGCTCCACTATATATTATTGGTTCATTTCTATATAGAAACTATACTCCACCGTATATTTTCACCTTGTTTTTGTACAAAAATGATACGCTACCATATAATTTCACCCCATTTCTATATAGAAACCATGGGCTACTATATATTATAATACCATTTCTATATAGAAACGATGCGCCACTATATATTTTCACCCCATTTCTATATAGAAACGGTACCAAATTATACAAAAACATAGTGTTTTTATATAGAAAAAAAGTCGCTCTGTATTGAAGATCAAGCTATATCAACCCTATCAACCCGCCCCTTTTGACCTGGAGGCCTCAATCCTCCGCGTTAACTGGTCAACTGGTTAACTTGTTAACTTCGTCAACTCCGTCAACCCTATCAACCCGCCCCTTTTGACCCAAGGAAGCCTCAATATTAACTTGTTAACTCGTCAACTGGTTAACTTGTCAACTGGTCAACCCTCCCCACCACTATATCCAAATCCGTTCACCACTCTATATCCCCATTTATGGACTTTAGCAATACGAACATCTTCGTTTAATTTACCTTCCATTAACAAAACCTTACGAAATTTGTCGTATTTTTAAGCCAAACGTTGTTCAAAATATGGCTACTACAAAAACTATAAAACCCACTGAGAGTGAGTTAGAGATCCTGCAGATCTTATGGAAAAAAGTGAATGCCAGCGTACGCGATGTGCACGAAGAATTGCTGCAAACCAAGGAAGCCGGCTACACCACTACCCTCAAGCTAATGCAGATCATGCATGAAAAAGGGCTGGTAAAACGGGACGATTCCATAAAGACCCACATTTACCAGGCAGCAGTAAGTAAAGAAAAAACCCAAAAACATCTTTTAAATAAGATGATCGATAGCCTGTTTGGCGGGTCATCCGGTGAACTGGTGATGCAGGCCCTGGGTAATCACAAAGCGTCGGCAGAAGAACTGGAGGAGATCCAAAAAATCTTAGACAATTTGAAAAAACAATAAGTAACTCATGAACCTGTTGTACCAATCGGCTTTCCTTAAGGCGTTGGGATGGGCATTACTGAACAGCTTATGGCAAATGGCGTTGTTGTGGCTGGTGTATGTGGGGCTGACCATGAATGGAAAAAAGTTGCTATCCCGTCAAAGACATGCAATTGCTCTGTTATCATTAGCCGGCGGCTCGCTGTGGTTTCTTGCCACCCTGGTCATTAATTTGTACAAAGCCGCCAGCGGTCCACAGGTGATTACTTTATATGTAACGGAAACCGACCCGGCCCTTTACAACAACACCTTGCCGGGCATCATATCACATTGGTTTGAACCGGCTTTGCCCTTCCTGTCTTTGGCATACCTGGTGACGGCGGCGTTCCTCTTTGTTCGATTTTATCTTCAATACCGACATACCCAGCGATTGTTTACCACCGGTTTGCAAAAAGCGGATGCCGAATGGCGCCTGTTTCTGCAACAGGCGGTACAACACATGAGCATTAAAAAGAAAGTACAGATCTGGTTGTCGTCGCTGGTTGATACGCCGGTGACCCTGGGCATAATCAAACCTGTAATTTTATTACCGGTAGCCGCGGTCAACCACCTCACTTTGAAACAGGCCGAGGCCATCATCCTCCACGAGCTGAACCATATTCGCCGCAACGATTACCTGGTGAACCTGCTGATCTCCTGTGTGGATGTGATCCTGTTCTTCAACCCGTTTGCCCGCCAGTTAACCGGCATCATTCGCAAAGAACGGGAAAACTGTTGCGACGACATGGTATTGCAATTTTGCTACGAACCCCATAGCTATGCCACCGCCCTGCTGAAACTGGAGCAAAGTCGCATCCATACAAACGAGCTGGCCCTGGCAGCCACCGGAAAGGATAAACACTTTTTGCTGAACCGGGTAAAACGCATTTTAGGTACTGAACCCGAAAGCACCCCGTTCAACCAAAAAATGATCGCCTACCTGTTGTCGGCCCTGCTGATCGCTTTTATTGGCTGGTACAACCCGGGCAACCTGATCGTAAAAAAACTGGTGGCCGTTCGCGAGCCAGTACCGGTGATGGAAGCCGTTCAAACTTTTGCCACTCCGCCGGCCGATGACCTGGTGAAAGAAGCGGTTGCCTCAGTTGATAATGAGGACCTGGTTGAACAACCCAAAAAAGAAACCGGCTGCCCCCGGCAGAAGGATCCTTATAAAAAACTGCAACAGATCATTGAGCTGACCACCGACGCCAAACTGGCCGCCCTCAGCAAACTGGACGCCATCCCCGAACAAATGGCTGGTTTTATAAACGAAGTGGAAGCGGCTGACTATACCCTGGCCGAAGGAACTCCGGTTCCCCCACTGCCACCCATGCCCCCCGCACAGCAGGTGTTCCCTTATGTGCCCGGAACCAGTTTTTATTTTCAGGCTATAGAAGATACTTCCCTGCCCAAAAAATATGTGATGACCGATGCTGATGTTAAAGCAAAGGCCGCACTGGAAAAATCAATGGAGGCGTTACAGCAGGTTGACTGGAAAAAACTGGAAGGCTCTTTAAAGGCCCAGGGCATGAAAGTGAACATCGACCAGATCCAACTGGAAATTCAAAAAGCCATGCTGCAGGTTGACTGGAAGAAGTTGAATGCCGAATCCCAAAGCGCTCTCGATGAAGCTAACCAGGAAATTGAAAAAATGCAACAGACTTATGCGGTACGGGTGGGCAATTTTCAACAGGCACAAACCGTTCGGGCTGAAAGATTGAAACTGGCCCAGCAGAAAATTCTAATGGACCGGTTACAACAATGCGAGGATTTAAAACAAATGGAAGAAGACAAAAACCTCCTCAAAAAACACCCGGTAAAAAGAAAGCGAATCGTTCACATCTAAGATATCATCCCGATCTCTGGTCGGGATTTTTTTTGCCCCAAACGCATCCTTCCTACTCACTCAAGGCAACATCATATTACATTTTTACCTACTACCGACATCAATACATATTTGCAAATACTGCAAATTATTTGAGTTGAATTTTGCAAAATCCAGGAAGTTGAAAGAGGACATCCTGCAAGGCCGATCTTATAAACCGGCCTGTACAAGGCAGGATATACGGGAAAGAATCATGTGCATTGAGTAACATTGGTCGGAAGGTAACTGGCTGGATAATTACCTACCAGTTTCCAATCGGATCGGATTAAAGACAACAAAATCACGGGCTAAAGCTACGAACGGAAAATTACTATTCCATTCGGAACAGCGAATACTTATCCATACTTTCAAAAAAGATAACGCCAGATCATGGCATTTTTTTATCACATAACGCGAGCTTCTAATTTCATAATCAGGGAACTGGTTCCTGAAGTCTAGTGACTATCTGGCAGAACGGAAACAGTGGCTTAAAAGGGATTACAGCGCCTTGGAGAGATGAATTTGGGCTGGCCTGGAGATAAAACAAAATCCCGCTTTTGGCGGGATTTGTTGTTCGCAGTTGGTATTGGTTACGCAGACATTACCAAAAAAGATTGAGGCGGTTTGGCCTCCAGGATTTTTATTCGGGCTTCCCTTCAGTCATTTTTGGGAAGTTAATATAGTAGATCCATTCATTCCATCACGGTAAAAAATCACCCGGTTGTCCATTCTGCTTGTCTGGATAATTTAAGTTTGAAGTACAACCACTCACCTCTTTTTATTATTCCTTCCCTTCATATCTCCAATCGAGTGACTACGTGATAATTGCTAGACATCGAAACATCTGGAGTTGCTGCAACAAAATTCTAAAAGAATGAAACAAATTGTGAAAAAGTGTTTCATAAGAGTTAATCCCGCTAAAGCACTATAAATCAAAATGGCTGATAATTGGGATATTCCCATTTCCATAATTGGGAATAATTGAATAAAAAGAACAGCTTCAGCCCCCAGCCGTTAAGATCCTTTGGGCATTTTTCCCTTCACAAAACAACAGGTCTAAAATAGACAAATTAGGAATAAACCCTATGCGTTCTTCAAAAACCTGGTGATAACGAACGGGGTTTGGAAAGCCGGTTTGAAG
>NZ_JBJMLX010000190.1:0-30875 GCF_045805085.1 Niastella sp. | reverse complement strand
GCACCGCATTCCGATGGGTTGTTTCAATATTCTGTCTTTCAATAGCCGTTAAATTGCTTGTTGGCTGGTTGAGCAATTCTTCCAGCGGGTTCAATATAAGAGTTAGCGGTGTTCTGAACTCATGGCTAATGTTACTAAAGAAAACAGTTTTTGCTTTGTCGATCTGTTCCAGTTCCTCTGCGCGTTTTCGTTCTTCTTCAATGGCCAGCATTTTATTGACCTCCAGGGAAACTCGTTCACCGATCAACTCACAAAACTGTTTGAAATGATTATCAAAAAGCCGGTAGGGATTTAATGCAGCGAAAATAATAGCATAGGGATGGCTGCTGCCTACTGCAGTGATAGGTATAAAAACAAACTTTGTGGTAGCTGCTTTCCATTCCCCTTTCGGTATATCCTGGTTTAGGGTATTTATTTCAGTAACCGTTAATTCATTGGAAGCATAAGCCTGGCAAAATTCCCGCGTATCCATCGTGGGAGCTTGCATATCGATGACCGCAGGCAACAGGTATTGCTTATTGTTGGTGCCAGCTGAAGCGGTGGCCACAGCAATGCTGCCATTGTCTTCTAATTTATATACAGTGGCAAAAGGAAAATCCTTATTGTTTTTCCCTAACGCTTCAGCTAAATTCCGGTAAATAACCTGTAACGACTTTTCATCAAACACGATGGCGCCCAGATCACGCAATGTTTGTAACGACCTTTCATTAATAATACGTTCGGTATTGTCGGAACAAACACAGAACAGGCCTTTCATGGTTCCATTATCACCTGGTACCGGGCTATAACAAAAGGATACATATACTTCTTCCTGATAGCCCTTACGTTCCATAATAAACAGCATGGAATCGTCATAAGTACCTTCATTACGTTCTACACTCTTTATTTTGGGAACCAGCAGGTCCCATACTTCCCGCCATACCTCTTCAGCTTTGGCGCCTAAAGCGGCCGGATGCTTTACACCCAGAAAATGCGCATATTGGTCGTTATAAATATTGATGAGCGAAGGTCCCCACCATACATACATGGGTTGCGCTGAGGTAAGAATAATGCGGACACAGGTCTTTAAACCTTGCTCCCAGGATTCCGGATTTCCAAATGGCGTGCTCCCCCAGTCAAAATTGCGGATCCGCTCACCCATATCACCACCACCTGATAGAAAATCCAATTGATTGGGTATTGATATACTATTTTTTTCCATGTTGATTTATGCCTTGGTATCAAGCATCGTTTTCATATTTAATATTTCCTGCTACCTCAGGTTGAGCAATAAGTTTCCCGGCAATAGGCAATACGCCAACAGCGATTGCACTGGCAATACCTGTAAAAACCACTCATAGTAAGCATTTAGCAGTAAACGCTTTGCTAGTGTTACACTTTCAAATGATATGCCATTGGAACAGTGGCATACTTCTTAATTAGCAATTGAACATGGACTTAAGATCGGAATATCCTTTCTGGCTGCTCGACAAAGGCATTATTCACTCCTATCCTTCCCTGCAAAATGATATACGTACCGATGTAGTGATCATGGGAGCCGGTATCAGTGGCGCACTGGCCGCCTGGCATTTATGTAATGCCGGATTTAAAACAGTGGTTGTTGATAAACGCCATGTAGGCATGGGCAGTACGGCTGCCAGCACCGCCTTGTTGCAATATGAAATTGATGTTCCGCTCAGGGAACTGATTGAAAAAAGGGGTGAAAAAGATGCGGTGCGCAGTTACCTGCTTTGCCTGAAGGCCATCGACGATCTGGAAAACATTTGCGGGCAATGGGCCGAAGCCGGTTTTAACCGCCGCCCAAGCCTGCAATTCGCTTCTTACAAAAAAGACGTAGCTGCCCTGAAACAGGAATATACCCTTCGCAAACAATGCGGTATAGACTTGCAATGGCTCGACAAAAACGCTATAAACGACAAATTTGGATTTGAAAAAGATGCCGCCCTCCTTTCCAGCGATGCAGCCGAAGTAAAAGCCTATAGCCTCACCCATGCACTGTTGCATCGTTGCCGTCAATTGGGTGTGGAAGTATATGACCATACCGCCATCAGCCATTTTGGGGAGAACCAGCGCGGGGTACACCTTGTAACTGATGAAGGCAAAAAGATAAAAGCCCGGAAGCTGGTTATTGCCTGTGGATATGAATCGGCCCAATTTATTCCACAAAAAGTGCAAACCCTGCATTCAACCTATGCCATCGTTAGCGAGGCCGGCAATACCGATCATTTCTGGTATCGTAATGCCCTGATCTGGGAAACAGCCCGTCCCTATTTGTACCTGCGCACAACCGGCGACAATCGTGTTCTCATCGGTGGCAGGGACGATGATTTCTCCAGTCCTTACCTGCGCGACCGGGCCCTGCCAACCAAAACAAAGGCCTTGGAACACGCATTCAGGAAGTTATTTCCTGGCATTCATTTCAGGACCGATTTTCAATGGGCCGGCACCTTTGCTTCCACCCGCGATGGACTGCCCTATATTGGCAGCCTGCCAGGTAAACCGCATACGTATTTCGCGCTCGGACTGGGTGGTAATGGAATAACATTCAGCATTATAGCAGCGCAGATAATTACCCGCCTGGCCTTGGGCCTGCAAGACGATGATGCGCGGCTGTTTGGGTTTGAACGCGGGTAATACGAGGCACAGTTTTTTTCCAGTATACAATAAACCAATTGATATGAAACCGACCCAAACTTTGCCGGGCAGTGAAAAGCAGATGGACCATAAACCTATAGTGGATGATGTAACGCATCAACCCAGTGGGAAGTTGAAAAACAAGATCGCCCTTATTACCGGCGGCGACAGCGGTATTGGTAAGGCAGTGGCCATTCTGTTTGCCAAAGAAGGTGCTAAAGTGGCTATAAATTATCTGAATGAACATGAAGATGCCAGGTCAACAAAAAAATTGATTGAAAAATACGGCGGGGAAGTATTGTTGATACCCGGAGATATAAGCCAGGAAGCTTTTTGCCGCCAACTGGTTGAAAAAACGGTAACTCATTTTGGCCGGATAGATATCCTCGTTAACAATGCCGGCACCCAGCACCAGACCCAGGGACTGGAAGATATAACCACCGAAAACCTGATACATACTTTTCAGGTGAATGTTTTTGCCATGATCTGGATCACGCAGGCCGCGTTACCCCATATGCCCAAAGGCAGCGCCATTATTAATACCAGTTCTGTAACAGCCTACCAGGGCAATGCCATGCTGTTGGATTACAGCGCCACCAAAGGCGCTATTGTCGCTTTTACCCGTAGCCTCTCGGCCAGCCTGGTTAGTAAAGAGATCAGGGTGAATGGCGTGGCCCCGGGCCCCATCTGGACGCCCCTTGCTACCGCCACCAATGATAAAGAAGGCAACAAACACCATGGTGAAAACACGCCCTTACATAGGGCCGGCGAACCGGTTGAAGTAGCGCCCAGCTATCTTTTTTTGGCTTCAAAGGACGCCTCCTATATGACCGGACAGGTATTGCACCCCAACGGTGGTTCTATTATTAACGGATAACATTACAAATGCGAGGTAACGGCCGCATGTATCTGCCTTAACACCTTATCGCGGGTATTGTTGAAGCCCATTTCTATGGTATTGTCGATCCAGCAATGCACTTCCATTTTAACAGTATCGCCATTATAGTCAACAAACAATACCTGCACTTTTTCATCCTTCACCTCAGGAACATGTAGCAGCGCATCCTTAATTTGTTGCTCAATAGTCTGAAAATTCGACTTTCCGGGGAAAGTAAGGTCAACATCGATGCGCCGTTTGCCACTCAGAGAATAATTGGTAATTGGCTTCTGGAATATTTCCTTATTCGGCAACATAATGTGCAGACCCTGAAATGTGCGAATGGTGGTTGACCGCAATTGTATTTCTTCCACAATTCCGGTAAAGCCGTTTGTGTCTACAATATTGCCAATATCGAAAGGTTTTCTGAAAATGATGAATACCCCTGATATGAAATTGGCCGTAAGATCCTGGAAGGCAAAACCCAATGCCAGGCCAATAATACCAGCCCCCGCCAGCAGGGAAGCAATGGTTTTTTCAAGATGCAGCAATTGCAGGCTGATAAAAAGACCCACCAAAAGAACAACAATAAAAAATATGCTCGAAAACAACCCACTGATGGTTGGTTTGTGCGATACCCTCACCAATAGTTTGTTCACTATCTTTCTAAGGAATTTGGCCAAAAAAAAGAAAGCAGTAAAGACAAGCACGGCCAATAACAGGTTAGGCAGCATTTTTATCGATAGCATCAACCAGGACTCCAATTTTTGCTTTATCAGTTCGAACCATTTTTCCATAGCGGATAATATTTGATACATATGAACGCTAATCTCAATAAATCAATGCCAACCCATATTGATAAACCTGAACTGTAAACAGCACAGGATAATCGACGCTTTGGGGAAAACCTACCCCCAGTTCCCAAAACCGGCATTGATGTTTTTTTGCGGAAACCGCAGCGATTCAGTAACCCTGATTTGCTCAATTTTAATACACCTTCGATGGCAATGCCTGCTCCCTGTTTCGACACGCTTTCATCATTTTCAGATTTTTGTAAAATTTAAATTTTAATGTGGGCGGTGCATTAGTATACCAGAAAAAAGAAGTAAATTAGGTTAGAGTAAAAAATCCAGTTGCTATTAACACTTCTTTCACCGTGAACGCAGGAACATTGCCAACGGAACAGGCGTATTCAACGTATAGATAAGAAGTGAAACAATAACCATCTGCCTACAGCAATATAATAACGACATCAAATAAAGGATATCATAAAAGAGGAACAGTAATTCTTATAGCAATTGGATAGAATTCGACCGGCATAATTTTTGATCTTTT
Source organism: Niastella sp. (assembly GCF_045805085.1). Classification (NCBI taxonomy): domain Bacteria; kingdom Pseudomonadati; phylum Bacteroidota; class Chitinophagia; order Chitinophagales; family Chitinophagaceae; genus Niastella; species Niastella sp. The sequence goes on along the minus strand of NZ_JBJMLX010000190.1, from coordinate 26,029 downwards.
ATCATTGGAAGTAAGCACAACAGTACGTTTGAAAAGTGGGGGAACACATTTCAACAACTTCATAACAGGCATCGCATCGATAGATGAACCAGGGAAACGGAATTTTCGATCTCCACCATTTTGAGAACAAACCAGACGAAAGCATAGTTATACAGCATACCTTTTGTATGCATTTCACCAATTAAAACAAAGCAGCACTTTACAGGTAACCGCTGTCTATTTCAGGTAGTATTAATTGAGTCATATTATCCTCTTTTTAGCTCCACCCCTATTTAGCCGATAATATGGATTGGAACCTTTATAACACCGCTAATAGAATCCGAAGAAAGACGAATTGTACAACGCTCTGTATCCTATTTACTGATTAGATCGGAACAATAAGTTATTAAGCCAGATTATACGCTCGTATAAGAAGACCTCTTTTTAGTATTGTTTTTTTGTAACTAAAAATTTAAGAGATATGAAAAAAGAACACACCTCCCTTTTCAGCAATCTCTTTGGTGCAAAGGGTAAACCTGCTGAGTCAGAAAAATCAACTCCGGTTGTTATTACTTCTTATTCTCAACCGCATGTACTGCAACAGAGAATGAAAGAAGAAAAACTGTCGCATGGTGAAACAGTGACAGCAAACATTTCACCGGTAAGATTGGAAAGCAACTTTGGTAAAATGGTGCTTTATTTCTGCCCGATGCAATCAATTGAAATTACTGAAAAGGTTAACGCCGGTGACGGAGGCAGCTTACCGGCTGAAGCAATCATTGATGGACTAACAGTTCCAGGAAACTGCAAGCCCGGCTTGTACACATTAAAAAATGTAACTCTATCCTCTAACGGAACCATGCAGGTGATAGCCACCGAAAATACCATGTGGGAATGCGTTTAATAAGCATTAACTGGTATTAAAAAAGTGTCCAGAGAGAAAGTACTTTTGATGTGAAGCCCTACAGGAGCAGGATACAGGTACATTTTCGTCTTTGTAATCCCTCGTCTGATAAGTTTCATGGTAATTATTCTGCCTCATCAAACATGTCAATATAAAACCCTCGTCCCGGTATTGCCGGTGTGAGGGTTTTTTATTGTATACTGCTTAAATGCTAAATCCACCATCGATGGTTAATGAAGCGCCCGTCATAAAACGGCTGGTTTCACTGGCCAGGTAGGTGGCCAGTTCGGCTATATCTTCCGGTTTGCCATATGTAGGAATGGCCATGGCGTCACGAAGTATATCCGCATGGGCGCCGTCGGCCGGGTTCATATCGGTATCAACCGGCCCGGGTTGTATCATATTCACAGTAATGCCCTTACCACCCAGGTCACGGGCAAGGCCCTTTGTTAAACCTATCAATGCCGTTTTGCTCATGGCATACAAACTACCTGTTGGGAATGCAACCCGTTCCGCCATATTACTGCCAATGGTAATAATGCGGCCACCTTCTTTCATATATTGCGCCGCTTTTTGTGAAGCCAGGAATACAGCCCGTACATTCACGGCCATCGTAGTGTCAAAATCGGCCACGGTATACTCAGCCAGTGGTTTGGCAACATAAATGCCGGCATTGTTCACAAGAATATCAATACGGCCAAACGTGGCAACGGCTTTTTCAATAGCTGCATGAATGGCATCGGGCGAAGCATTATCAACCGCAATGGCCAAAGCCTGCTGTCCTGACTTTTTAATTTCATCAACCACCTGTTTCGCCTGGTCGGCTGCATGTACATAGGTTATCACCACATCGGCGCCTTCTGCTGCCATACGCTTAGCAATACCTGCTCCTATCCCTCTGCTGCCGCCGGTAATAAATACAACTTTGTTTGTTAATCTCTTCATAGTAATCTTTTTATTGCTTGCAAAACTATTGGCTGCATAGTACATTTGCCGGTACATATAATGTTGTTAGGTACTATCAAAAATGTAAGTAATGCGCAAAGAGAATTCCACCAATACGCTTAATAAACAGCAAATAGATAAGGACTGTGGCATGTCGTACACCCTTAATGCCATCGGCGGCAGATGGAAACCCGCCATTATGTTCAGACTGACCCGCGGTAAATTGCGCTACAGCGAACTGCGCGACTCCATTCCCAATGTAACCGAACGAATGCTGGTATTACAACTGCGTGAACTGGAAAAAGACGGATTAATAAAACGGATCGTGTATGCTGAAGTACCACCCCGGGTTGAATACGAATTAACCGCAAAGGGTAACTCATTGAGACCGATCCTGAGAAGCCTTTCAGACTGGGGAATTAAAAACAGGGATTAGAGTTACAGAGAAAATTTGTAATAATGTTGCAAATTTCTCTATTTTTGTCCCCGATGACAGGAAAGCGGATCATAACCAAGCTCACCACCGTGCTACTCATCCTGGTGTTCAGCCAGAAGATGGGTGTGGGCCTGTATCTGCATAACTGGTTACACGCTTCCAAACAACATGCAACGTCATCAAAACCCGTTTCAGGCCAGGAAATACAATTTGCCTGCGGTTGTATCAACGATTTTAATCTGCCATTCACAGAGACTACCGTTCCTTCAATAGAAGTGCCGGTAACCCTCGTTAACCAGCCGCACCCTGCTCCTATCTTCACCATCCCGGCTGTATTCAAATACTTCCATTCACTTCGCGCGCCCCCGGTTGTAGCTGCCTGATCTATTCTTTATTGCTTCCATCGTTTTTTATGCATGCTGCATTAAAAGCCATTGTATGCATACAATTACAACCCGGGAAACAACCACCACCAACTTAATCCAGACAGACCCTTGCGGACTGTTCAAACTCATTTGTTTATGAACCATCAGATGAAATCAGTAAGTGCTATCCTTACCTTTTTATATAGTATACTCAGCTTATTTACCTACAGCCAACAAGAAATTGCACCAGTCTCTCATCATACAGCACCTGTCACTGCCCCGCTGGCCGGCGTGCTTACCGGTAAAATAACCGATGCCAAAACAGGCGAATCATTACCGGGCGCCAGCATTTATGTGCACGATCTGAAAAAAGGTACCATCTCTGACGATAAAGGCAATTACCGCATTACCAATCTAAATACCGGTAAATACCTGATCGAGATCACTTACAGGGGTTATTCAACTGTTATAGAAACCGTGAGCGTAAACGGTGAAACCCAAAAAGATTTTGCATTAAAGGAAGCTGTAGTAGAAAATGAAGAAGTGACCGTAACCGGTGTATCGGCGGCAACCCGCATCAGGCAATCGCCGCAACCTGTTGAAGTATTAAAGAAAGAACAACTGTTTAATATATCGGCCACCAATGCCATCGATGCCCTGGCCAAAACAGTACCAGGCGTGAATGGGTTGTCGACCGGGCCGGCCATTTCAAAGCCGTTTATCCGGGGGCTTGGTTATAACCGTGTAGTTACCATCAATGATGGCGTTCGTCAGGAAGGTCAGCAATGGGGCGATGAACATGGGATAGAAATTGACGACTACAGCATTCAACGGGTAGAAGTGTTGAAAGGACCCGCCTCTCTCATGTATGGCAGCGATGCATTGGCCGGTGTTATCAATATCATTACGCAACGGCCTGTTGCCGATGGACACATTACTGCGAATGTATTGAGTGAATACCAAACCAACAACGCCCTGCGTGGTTTTTATGGCGATGCTGCAGGTACAAAGAATGGCTTTAGCTGGAATGTATATGGCTCCTACAAAGGCGCTGAAGATTATAAGAACAAGTACGATGGCCGCGTATTTAACTCCAAATTCTATAATAAGAACTTTGGTGGTATGCTGGGTTATACCGGCAGTTGGGGTTATAGCCATTTGCTGGTTAGTAATTTTGACCAACACATCGGGATGATAGAAGGGGATCGCGACAGTGCCACCGGCGCCTTTATAAAAGCCATACCCGGCGGAGTTGAAAGCATCCCTACCCACGAAGATTTTAAAACCATTACGCCGGAGATCCCTTATCAACACATCCGTCACTTTAAAGTTTCATCAGACAACAACTTTGCCATTGGTAAAAGCAATCTGGATGTTACCCTTGGTTATCAGCAAAACCAGCGGAAGGAATATGGCAATACCGATGAGGTCAATACCCCGGATGCCTGGTTTAATTTGAAAACGATCAACTATGCCCTGCGCTGGCACCTCCCTGCTACCCAAAACTGGAAAACAACCATAGGTGTTACCGGCATGTCGCAAAGCAATACCAATAAGGCAGAAGAAGTGATCATTCCCGACTACGACCTGTTTGACATTGGTGGTTTTGTGTTTACCCAATACCATAAAAATAAACTCTCGCTCAATGGCGGCATTCGGCTGGATACCCGTCACGTGAATGGAAAACCGATGGATGTAGACAACCAGCTTAAGTTCACCGCTTTTTCCCGCAACTTCTCCAACGTATCGGGCAGTGTGGGACTGAGCTATGCCACCAGTGACCTGATTACGCTTAAACTCAATGTAGCCCGTGGTTTCAGAGCGCCTAACTTCGCAGAACTGGCCAGCAATGGCGCTCATGAAGGTACCAACCGTTACGAAGTTGGCGCCAATGACCTGAAATCAGAAACCAGTTTACAGGCAGATGGTGGTTTTGAACTGAACTCACAACACGTTTCATTGGAAACAAGCTTGTTCTATAATCACCTCAGCCATTTTATCTTTTATGAAAAAATGGCAAACAGCGCCGGTGCAGATTCCATACTCGATGATGGCGGCAATAAATTGAACGTATATCGTTTCGATCAGAACGATGCCAATTTATATGGTGCAGAACTGGCGCTCGACATTCACCCCCACCCGCTGGATTGGTTGCACTTCAGAAACGCTTTTTCGTATACCCGCGCCCGGTTTGTCAATGAAGTGGATGGAACCAAAGACATTCCCTTTATTCCTGCAGCCCGGTTGTTCACCGATTTGGCCGTAACCTTTTTATCCAAGGGAAAAACACTCCGCAACCTGCACATGAATCTGGAAAGTGATTATACCTTTAAACAAGGCCATCCCTTTACCGGCTTCGATACCGAGACTGCCACCCCCGGTTACTGGTTAATCAATGCAGGCATTGGCGGCGATTTTGTAAGCAAAGGGAAAACACTGTTCAGCCTCCGTTTCACCGCTTACAATCTGGGCGATGTAGCCTATCAAAATCATTTAAGCCGGTTAAAATATACCGCAGTAAATAATGTTACCGGCAGAATGGGTGTATTCAATATGGGCCGCAATTTTGGCATCAAACTGAATGTACCGCTCGACTTTACCTGGAACTAATAACGGAAAGACACTCATTGACAAAGTCCATTTGCCAGCCCGCGAATGGACTTTGTTTTTGCAATACCTTTGCTCTTTACAAGATTCCTATGGGTAAAAAAGCAACCACCGCCTCACCCGCCATACCACAATATGTATTGAAAGGTTTCAGGCGTTTGCACAGACAGGAAGATGATACCTCCAATTTCGGTTATAACAACCTCGAAAGCATTCATCCTGTTGAAGGATTTGAGCTGTATTCAAGCCGCGGATTAAAACCTTCGCTGGGCCCTTTGAAATCGGCTTTTTATCGCATAAGCATAACTATTACCGGGCAGGTGGATATGCAACTGGGCCTGGAGCACTTTAAACACCAGCCCCGCACCATGAGCTTTACCTGGCCCAACCAGGTTTTCTCAAAAAACAACATCAGCGCCGATGCATTTGGTTATTACATTTTATTCAATGAAGACTTTCTAAACGACCTGGTACCCGCAGCCGGCATCCCCAAAGAATTTCCTTTTTTTGATTATACCGGCAGGCCTTTGTTCCAGCTGGCTGCCGATGAAATTGACCGGGTGCAGCAGTTCGTTTTAAAAATGAATGATGAGTTGAAAGAAAACCGCCCAGGTAAAGAAAAAGCGATACGCCTGTATTTGTACCTGCTGTTACTGGAAGCCAAAAGAAGTTATGAAAGACAGCAATTGCATGAACCCGCCAATACCGCCGATACCATCTACCTCGTTTCGCATTTTCAAAAACTGGTGAGCCGTCATTTTCTGTTAAAAAGAAAAGTCACCGATTATGCCAGTCTGCTCACAGTAAGCGCCAATCATTTAAACCGCACAGTAAAAGAAGTGACCGGTAAAACAGCTTCCGAATCCATCGCTGAAATGCTGGTGCAGGAAGCAAAGGCCGTATTGAAATATACAGAGGCCTCGGTGGCGGAAATTGCTTACCAGCTCAACTTTAGTGAACCGGCCGCCTTTAACCGGTTCTTCAAAAAAATGACAGGCGAAACGCCTATGTTTTATCGAAAGAACGCATCCGGTCAATACAATGCATGATCGGGTCAATACCTGATTGGTAGCGCCGTCGGAAATTTGTTCTCCTAAAAACAGAACAAAATGAACGGAGTATTCGAAAACAAAAAAGCAATTGTAATTGGTGGTTCATCAGGCATTGGATTGGCAACAGCACAAATACTGGCAAACAGCAAAGCCACAGTGATCGTAACCGGCCGCGATGCAGATAAATTAAAAGCCATCCGGCAAACTACAAACATCCAGGCACAGCTGGTCGACAGTACTGATCGCGCTGCGCTCGATGTGTTTTTCAAACAAACCGGTGCGTTCGATCACCTGGTTATTTCGTTAAGTGGATCAAAAGGCATGGGTAATTTTACCGAGCTGTCATTACAGGACCTGCGGGCCGGTTTTGAAGGAAAATTCTGGCCCCAGCTCAATACCTTACAGGCAGCCCTGCCCTATATGAATAATGGGGGCAGTATAACCCTTGTTACCGCCATCTCCTCGGTGGCGCAAAAGCCCGGCACCTCGGGACTGGCAGCCATCAATGGCGCACTTGAATTAATGGTGCCTGTACTGGCCCAGGAACTAAAACCACTCCGCATCAACGCTGTATCGCCCGGAGTGGTAGACACGCCCTGGTGGAACTTTGCACCCGAGGAAGCCAAACAACAGGCCTTTCAACAATTAACCGGTAATATCCCGGTAGGCCGGGTGGCCCGGGCAGAAGAAATTGCCGACGCCATAGTATTCACCCTTGGTAACAGTTATTTGACCGGGGCTGTGATCCATTGCGATGGGGGTTTCAGTTGTTAAATGTAAAAAAGACAACATCTATCCCCATCGGGCATTTCAGAAGCTGCATAAGACATTCAGCATTAACTGAATAAGATTCAACTCATTGAGCATACGAAATAGGTATAATGAAAAATAAGGATGGCATAATGCTTGATCATAAGCCAACCAATTAAATTGATCATATACATTTTTTTCTCGAAACAAAGAGATAGGAATGATTTATGTGGAGTATCAGAAATTCATCTACAACCTTTCCTTAAATTTTATTGATTGCGAAGGCGCTGTGCGACCATCTGGTAGAAGCAGAGTTCCACTACATATTGTTGAGAATTTGAATTTGTGCCTTGCACGAAAATGAGATTGTTTTTGTTATAGTTCAGAAATACACTTTGAAAAACCATCGATCCCCGTAGCGCGGGGTTTCCAAAATTCCACGAGGAAGCCACCAATGTCTTATGATCACTCGTAAAGAGGCATCCGCCATAAGGTGGACGCCTCTTTTTTCTTTTGCCAGCCCCATAAAAAGATATAATATTTGCAAAATCAAGGCGTTAACAAGACTTTCCAGCTATAAGCGATTCTATAGCCTTCGAAATGTATAAAACCATTTAGATGAAAAAGAATAAAAACGTACCGCGGGCAGGTGGTACTGCCAGTAAAAGTTCACAACCGGTTCAGCCACCACCGGCAGCTGCAACTGCTGCAAAACAGCCTGGACCCGCTGCCACCAATGGTTTTAAAACATTTATTTTATTGGTAGCCTCCGTTATTTCCCTGCTTATATTTTTCGGCATGGAACCTAATAAAATGTGGCTCGATCAACGCATCATGCCTTATTGGGAAGATTATAAAGAACAAAAGCTGAACCTCGACGTGGAAGAACGCAAACTGGCCCGTTATCAAACAGATTACATATTCGCCAAAAACGTGACCGGCTTTTTCCAAAAAAGGGGCTCTGCCGATAAAGCCCTGGTACTCGTACCTTCAACTGATTACTTCAACGCACATGGCTTACAGATCCATGTGCCGGAACCAGCCGTATTCTACTACTTCACCGGTTTAAAAACCATTTGGGCCAACAGCTCCGAAGCAGGCAAAGCCAACTGGTACATCACCGCCAGGGATGGCGGACTGGTGTTTGACAGCGTTACCAATCAACAGGCTTTACAGGACACGATCGCTTCCTTTAAAAAATACAAAATTTCCTTATGAGCGGCATAATGATCATTTTACTCTTAACGATCATCCAGTTTATTGCAGGGTTTGGCCTCATCAACCTGTTTAATATCCAGTTGAAGCCAGGTATGCTTATTTCCCTGGCCATTTTATTAGGGGTGGCGGTCTTCTCCATTATGCCCTTTATTCTGCAGCTGGCCTACATTCCACTCACCTCAACTAATGTCTTCATTCCTATAATAGCAGCCTGTGTTCTTTTAAATATTAAGTTCAGATCGGGTATTGCCCGTTTAAAGGAATTGAAGGCCAACATCCGCATCAGGATTAAATTATACGAAATACCATTTGTGGTCATGATCGCCTTTATTGTGTTTGTGAGCGCCTGGCGTTGTTTTTATTTCCCCCCTACTCCACGCGACCTTACTTCAGGAGCCGAAGTAATTGCAGAATACGCCATTCGCGAAAAGACCATGATAAACTCGGTTTTCAGCGTTAACCTCGAAAGCACCAACAACGTTTTCAAACCACCCTTTATAACCTGTTTACAGATCATTTATAAATACGCCGGGTTTGAATTCGGTCAGGTATGGCTTAGCACCATCGTGGCCTGTTTCCTCATCTTTTTATACCAGGCGCTTACCTTAAGCCTCCACCGCATATTTGCGGGTTTTCTGGTGCTGTTCTTTATGGCCATACCCGAAATGTTTGCTTATACATTTATGGTGTTGTTCGACTATGCCAATGCCGTTTTCTTCTTTCTGGCGGTCTGGTTCCTGTATCAGTTTTTCCAGAACCAGCAACGCAATTACCTCGCCTTTGCCGGTTTACTGATGGGCATTGCCACTTATATTCGTTCTGAAACCCTTATACTGGCCTGCTTAATGGCCCCGGCCATTGTTTGGTACCACTGGAAGAATAAAACGGGCATCGTAAAAGGACTGATAAGCAGCGCATTCTACGTAGGACCTTCCCTTTTAGCATATATAATTTCGATCTCAATTTATATTAACCGGTACCTGCCGGCGAAGTACAACATCCAGGGGTTAATAAATAAGAACCTGGGTGATCTGTCGCCCTTATTCACCCGCCTTTCCGATATCAACAACAAGCTGATCTTTAGCGACCGGGGTGTTGGATACTATGGCTATTTCATTTACTTTTTTATTTTGCTGCTGCTGCTCGAAGTGGTGATTAAACGCAAGCTCAACAATACTACCCGCAACTGGCTGTATGCCGTGCTGGTAATATATATTGGTTTCCCGCTGATGGGTTATTTGTTACCCCTGCTCGATCTGGATAATTCAACAAAAAGAGGATTGTTTAAAATATTCCCGCTGATGTTGTTGTATATGGCCAATAACAGCCTGCTGGTAAGCTGGTCGCAACGGATCACAAAATGGGAGACGAAGTAAATAGTTGAAAAGTTGACGAGTTGAAAAGTTAACCAGTTGGTAAGCATCCGAAATAAATAAAAGCCCTTCGATTCTCGGAGGGCTTTTAATATGTTTTAACTGGTTAACTCGTCAACTTGTTAACTGGTCAACTTACTTACCTAATCCTTTAAACAACCTGGACTTGGCCAGTCCCATTTTATTAAAGAAGTATTGAAAACTTACCCGTAAAACGCCCAATCCATAAATAGCGCTTCGTTTGAAATTAATAGAAGAAGCTTCATCAAAATACTTGGTTGGACAGGTGATCTCGGCTATTTCGTAGCCCTTGTAAAAGATCTGGCCCAGCAGTTCATTGTCAAATACAAAGTCGTCTGAGTTATCATTGTATGGGATCGATAACAGTACAGCTTTATGATAGGCCCGGTAGCCGGTATGGTACTCAGATAGCTTCTGGTTCATCAGAATATTCTGGGTCATGGTCAACATCCGGTTGAACAGGTATTTGTACATCGGCATGCCGCCTTTTAAGGCGCCCTTTCCTAAAATGCGGGAACCCAGCACAACCGGGTACACGTTATTGGCAATCAGGGAAACCATGGGCGTTATCAAAGCCGGAGTATATTGGTAATCGGGATGCAGCATTACTATAATATCGGCCCCAATTTCCAATGCTTTATTATAGCAGGATTTTTGGTTACCACCGTAACCTTTATTCTTCTCATGCCGTATAATATGTTGAATACCAATTTCACGGGCTACTGTAATGGTATCATCTTTACTGGCGTCATCAACAAGGATCACTTCATCCACTACCGATCTGTCGATTTCATCATAGGTTGGTCTGAGCGTTTTGGCTGCATTATATGCCGGTAGCACTACCACTACTTTTTGTCCTTTAATCATACTTATATATACAATCTGTCAAATAAAGGGTAATCCCGCGCACGTGGCGGGATAATCCGGCAATAATAAAGCATTTATGGCACTTTTTCAAGGTGCGGGGTGCATGTTTCCATGTAAACCGCCACGGATCTTTTCAGTAAAGCATTCCCCATGGCGCAATCGAGACATTTTTTGGCGTCGCAATAATGGCCTTTTAATTCAAGCAGGGCCTGCGAATCAAAGGCGCTTTTGTTTACAATGCCCAGCTCTGTATAACTATTGGTAATGGCGTTCATTTCGGGCTCCAGTTCATCTAACCAGTTCAATGCCCTGTTCTTATACAGCTCTTCGTTATGCAATAGGCCGTATGCAAATAAAACCGGCACTACCGTATTAATAATAAGGGTATCAATCATTTGGTTGCCCAGCTTTTTGGGGCGGCGAACAGAACTTTTCTGAAAGGTGTAATGCTCGTCCCAGAACTCACTGGCTGTAACAGAAAGCCAATTTCTGATCTCACTGAGCTGTTCCGTTTCTTTGATAAACGCAAACAGGTGGCTCGACCGGTATAGCAACCTGGCCAGTTGCGCCAGCCGCACGGTGGGAAAATTTACCGGCCGGGTACGCAAAAAATGCACTGATTGCCTGATGGATTGCAGCTCGTACTTATTTTTCAAATGCAGGTATTCCCGTTGCAGCCTGGTAGGATATTCATCCTCAAATTCCCCTTCCAGCAAACCGCATTGGCCAAACAACAGGGCTTCCAGTACCGGCAATTGATTTTTATACCGGGCAAGTATGGTTACCGGTAAGGATTTAGCCATTGCTTCAAATGGTTCAAAGTTTAATGCGGCGCCAAAGTTGCGGGCCAGCAACCACCAGAACGTTTCTTCCCAGTGTTGATGGGTTTGCAGCAGAAAAGAAAATACCATGGCCGATTTGCGTTGCATGCGTTCGGCCAGCAGCCTTTCCCGCCACGAGATCCAAACGATGCGCGACACATCCCTGATCTGGTTCCCGCAGGCAATAAAGCTCGCGCTGTCCATCCAGTACCTGTATTGTTCCAGTAACAACATAGGCACCCTTGACTGCATGGAAAAAACCGGGATGCGGGTGTCTCTTTCGGGCAGGTCGTGTTCCCATACAACGTGCAACACCACGTTGTCGTAGTTACGGTCAAACTGATGCGCATGCCTGAACCAGTCAGAGGTTTTTACATGCACTTCAACATGCCCTACCCATAATGTATCTTCTATTCTTATCTTGGCTTCGAGAAAATCGGGACCCTGGTTGGTATTAAATCGTCCCGGATGAATTACCTGGAAGGTATCGCCATTATCCAGTATGGAGTTTTGTTTGTTATAATACTGGAATTGCCAAAGGTATTGCAGCAGCCTTTCCGTCATAGTACGAATTTTTCTGGTTAGAAAATGCTGCTACTGTCAGAGCTGATTTTACGCTACAATCAGATCTTACCTCCAAATATACAACTCCTTTCCGGGTTCACAATAACTTATTCAATTCCGTTACCACCCTACTAACGGGCAACCCCATAACATTATAGAAATCACCCTGTATAGATTTTATCCCCACCACCCCGATCCACTCCTGAATGGCATAAGCCCCCGCTTTATCATACGGCTGATACTTATCTACATAAAAAGCGATCTGCTCTTGTGTAAGTGGGTGAAACCAAACATCGGTTGTATCAGAAAAAGCTATTTCCTGCTGGCCTTTCAACAGTACAACACCGGTTATTACCTGGTGTTTATTGCCCGACAACCGGCTTAGTATATCCAATGCATCTTCACGGTCCTTTGGTTTACCGATGATGGTGTTACCCAACACTACAACCGTATCGGCAGCAATAATAATATTGGTAGTATCGTGTAACGATTCATATTTCTGCCTTATTGCAATGGCTTTCTCGCGGGCAATATGTACAGGCACTTCAGGGATCGGCATCTCGGGCGGATAGGTTTCAGCGGTAGACTGCACCATTATCTCAAAAGGGATCTCAGCCCATTCCAGTAATTGTTTACGCCGGGGCGATTGGGAAGCCAGGATGATACGGTGACCGTTCATTTATGTATAGAGTTTAAAGAACAACATAGACAATATGCCGCTCAACATGATCAGCTTTAACCAGGTACTTATTGTATGAAAATCAGCCGGGGTAACGGCTTTCACCAGTTTGCGTAACAGTAACAGCATTGGTACAAGAATGAAAACAACACTATATCCGGCGGCCCACCACCATTTGAAAGGCAACACATAAGCCTGCATAACCACAACACCTGCCACTAAAACCATTAACCAGGTGGCTGCAAATACTTTTGATGCGTTTATCCCCCATAAAATAGGCATGGTGCGGCAGCCGTAACGCGCATCGCCATTAATATCTTCCATATCTTTCACTACCTCCCTTATCAGGGAAATGATGAACGCAAAACCGGCATACAGAAAAGTACGGCGCATTAACTTCGAAGCTTCCACCTGCGCATAGATCTCAGGTCTTTTTATGACCACATAATGTGTAATAAAACCTATAACTAAAATAACCCAGGCGGTGAGTAATGAAATGATCACATTGCCGCTAAGCAGTTTCTTTTTGAAGATGGTACTGTAAAACCAAAGGGCGCCTACACACCCAACGTTGGCCGGTATCAACCACCAGCACCGGGTTTTCCAGGCTACATATGCACTGCATAATACCCCTGCTCCCGATAACACCAGGTGCCAGACAATGGCCCAGCGGCGTTTGATGATCTTTTCCACCACCAGTTTATCGGGCTTGTTTACCAGGTCTATATTTAAATCGAAATAATCATTGATAATGTACCCTGCAGCAGCAATAAGTACCGACGCAGCAATCAGCACAATAAAAATGGGTGTAGTAAGTACAGGTGTGGCCTGGGCATGGTTAAAAATTGGCCCAACAATGCAATACTGAAACAGCAATTGCGTAATGGCAATGAACAGCAGGTTCACTGATCGTATAAGGCGTATAAATGCTGCCAGTAGTTTCATTGACCGGGATTTTGGGATATTGGTTTTTTTGGAATTCGGGATAATTACTTACTGGCTACGTCGGTATGTAATTCCCAGTTATTATTCAACTTCAGCACTTTTTCAATCACTTCGCGAACGCAACCTTGTCCGCCCGGTAACTGGGCTATATATTTTGCTATTTGTCTTATTTCAGAGGCCGCATCGGCAGGCGCACAAGGGAGGCCTACCTGTTTCATTACCTCGTAATCGGGAATATCGTCACCCATAAACAACACTTCGCTCCACTTTATATGATGTTGCTGAGCATACTCCGTTAGTTTGCCTTTTTTATCAGTAACCTGCATAAACACATCGTGTATCCCCAACCGGTTCAGTCGCTGGGTAACGGCATCGCTTGCCCCACCGGAGATCACCGCCACCCTGTATCCTTTCTTTACGGCCAGCTGCAGGGCAAACCCGTCTTTAATATTCATGCGGCGCACAAACTGCCCGTCATCAAAAACAAACAGCGTACCATCAGTCAGTACGCCGTCTACATCAAAGACGAAAGTGGTTATCTGCTTGAATTGGTCTAATATATTCATACTCATCGGATGGCTGCAAAAATAAGCGGAAAATCAATCTTATACCAGTGTTCAAAGTAAAGAAATCAGCACACTTATAATAAAAAAACCGCCCCCGGCTAAAGTCGGGGACGGTTTTTTATAATATATACAAAGAATGACTGTTGTTCTTAATTCTTGTTTACTTTGGCGTACACCAGGTTGGTTTGGGTTACCATGTCGTTTAATACATTGGTAGCTTCATCCAGGTAAGGGTCATTACGCAGGATCTTCAACCAGTTTTTGAAACGCTCCAGCTTGGCAACATCGCCCACAGCCTCAACCCGTTTCATATCTTCCACCAGCGGATCAACATTCAGCTCATGAGGTAATTTGTTCTGGTTTTCGATCTGCTTGGCGATCGCTTTATTCTTTTTCTGTTCTTCCTGGTATTTTTTCAGGCTCAATGAAACCGTTTTATCGCTTTGTTTAGCCAGCCATTCAGCATTGTTATGAATGGTGGTGAACAGCGGATTGCTCTTTAAACGTTCTGCACTGGCCTTTCTGATGGGGCCCAGGTCAAGACCGTATTTCCAGCGGGTGTAATCGGCTTTTTGTATTTCGTCCCAGCCCAACGCATCCGGATTATCCTTCTCGCGGATCTTCGTATACTCGAAAATATCGGGAATGTTTACATCAGAAGCCACACCACGTAACTGGGTTGAACCGCCATTGATGCGATAGAATTTCTGCAGGGTCAGTTTAATGGTTCCCAGTTCGCTGTTAGGATCCAGGAATCCCATTGTTTTGTCAAGACCGATGTTACGTTGTACAGTACCCTTACCATAAGTAGAAGTGCTGCCGATGATAACACCACGGTCATAGTCCTGAATGGCCGCGGCAAAGATCTCAGAAGCCGAAGCACTGAATTCATTTACCATAACAGCCAGCGGGCCATCATATAAAACTGATTTATCGCGATCGAAGTAGATCTGGGGTTTGCCTTCGCGGTCTTTTACCTGTACAATGGGACCACCTTCAATGAACAGACCAACCATTTGCACAACATCATATAATGAACCACCGCCATTGTTGCGCAGGTCCATAATGATACCGTCGACTTTCTGTTCTTTCAATTTGATGATCTCTTTCTTTACATCCTCAGAGCAACGGGCGCCTTTCGGATTATCGAAATCTGCGTAGAACTCAGGCAGGTAAATAAAACCGAGTTTACCCTTAGGCGTGTTGATCACAGCGCTGCGGGCAAAAGTTTCGTCCTGGATGATTTCATCGCGGATCAGTGTAACTGTTTTTACCGAACCATCGGTTTTCTTTACAGTGAGGCGAACTTCAGTACCCTTTTTACCACGGATCAGTTTCACCGCATCCTGAACTGTATAACCGGTAAGGTCAACAGGTTCAGCTGCGCCCTGGGCCACTTTAATGATCGCATCGCCAATAGCAATTTCCCCTGATTTCAACGCAGGGCTGCCAGCCAGCACAGAACCGATCTTGATATTACCATCTTCTTCGCGTAAAGAAGCGCCAATACCAAAGAAACGGCCACTCATTTCTTCATCAAAATAACGTTTGTCAACAGGCGGCATGAACGTAGTGTGCGGGTCCATCGATTCAGTGATGGTTTTCACATACTCGTTAAACCGGTCATCGTCGCTTACTTTAAGTTTCAGGCGATCGTAATTCCTGTTCAATATGTTCAAAACCCGGCTCCGGGCTTCCGCTTCCAGTTGCTCATCAGTTTTTACTTCGAAGTTTTCTTTTCCCTTATTCTTCTCACGGTCTTCCATCAGATCGTAATAACGCTCAAGGGTCATATACTTTAAGCGTTTACGCCAGGCTTCTTTTCTGTCAGCTTCATTTTTGGGATAATCCAGCTTCTCATCATTGAAGTTGGCTGATTCATCTTTTGAAAAATCAAAAGGCTTAGACAGGATCTCTTTGTAGATGTCCTCGGTTTCAGGTAAACGTTTTTTATAGATCTCCGAAACGGCAGGTACAAACTGTACAGGGCCGCCGAGAATTTCATCATCTATCTTGGTTTCATACTTCTTCAATTGCTGAATATCCGATTGCAGCAGCACATCTTTCTGATCATCTATCTTCTCACCCAGATATTTCTTGAAAATTTCTTTGGAAAAGTTATCGTCGATCTTTTTTGGACTGTAATGGATCTCAGCAAGCATCTCCCCCACATTATGAAGTATCTTTTCATATTTGGTGGGTGGATTACCATTACCCAATCCCAGCCCCAGCGAGCGGAACGCAAGGAATAAACCCGCACCGAACAACAGCAGAACTATGGGTAAATTTTTTCGTTGTAGCATATATTTTAAAACTTTTGGCATCAATTCAAAAATAACGATAAAAAAGATGGGTTGTTGTACTAATGTGATAATTAACAAGCCATTTTGATGAAAGGTTTGTAGAAAGTTTTTTTAGTAAAACAATTTTTTCCCTACATTTGCAGCCTGAAACACGGAGGTTGTAGCTCAGTTGGTTAGAGCGCTAGATTGTGGTTCTAGAGGTCGTGGGTTCGAAACCCATCATCCTCCCTCAGATATCTCCCCCGACGCTATCGTCGGGGGTTTTTTATTTAGAAATTGCATAGAAACATATATTAATAAAGTTTTTGTTATGAACTGGTGGTTATTGATTATTCTCCCTGTTACTTCTGCGTTTATCGGCTGGACAAGCAACTGGCTGCTTATCAAAATGCTGTTCCGCATTTTCTCAAAACGGCAAACGCAACTGGCTCAAATGCTGGGACCGGTAATCACCAAAGAATTTGTGTCATTCAGCGATCTGGAAGAAAAGATCACCAACCCTGATAGCATAAAAAAAATTATGCCGGTTGCTGAAGTACACATCGACGATTTCCTGCGTAATAAGCTCAAGGATGCGTTTCCCATGATCGGCATGCTTATTGGCGACAGAACTATCAATACCCTGAAAGAGATTTTCATGAAAGAACTGGAAGCCATTTTTCCGGTTATCATGAAGGGATATATGCAAAACCTGCAACAAGACCTGAACCTCGAACAAACCATCACCGATAAAATAGCCGCCCTGCAGGTAGAAAAGCTCAAGGCTGCCCTGTACCAGCATGCAGGTCGGGAACTACGCCAGGCGGGTTTGTTAGGTGCGGCTATAGGTTTTGTAATTGGCCTGGTTCAGGCAGGTATCATTATGATAATTAACTAGATGAAGTAAGAAGTAGGAAGTAAGAAAAACCCGAACCTCGTACTTCCTACTTCTTACCTCTCCCACTTCGGCCACTGTAGCCAGAAAACCATATTCCCTAACGATCATACCGCTTATCATAAATAATCACCACGTCACAAGTTCTCCGGCAATTTTGCGTCTAATTGTTCTCAACCATAGTAACTAACACATGAAACATTTTGGATGGCTCTTTATACTCCTTGTTAGCTTTCAAATTACTCAGGCCCAGTATCCTGGCGGCGGCGGCGCAGGCCGTGGTCAGGGCCGCCCCGGTGGTCAGCAAATGAATATCGGTCACTTATACGGCCGCATTATCGACAAAGCAACCAATAAAGGACTCGACGCAGCTTCTGTTCAATTGATCCAGAACAAATTCGATACGGTAACCAAAAAAAGAGTGGATGTAGTGATAGGCGGTATGCTCACCAGCCGCAATGGCGATTTCAGCCTCGAGAACCTGCCTGTTTTCGGGCAGTTCAAACTGGTTATTACCGCCATTGGTTACAAATCCATTGAACAAAAAGCAGGCTTCGATCTAAAAATGGGGCCGGGTATGGACAGATCGCAATTGCTTAACCAGGTTGACAAAGACCTGGGCAATATAAAAATGGAGCAGGATGCTACCATGTTGCAGGATGTAACCGTAACCGGTTCAAAACCCATGATTCAAATGGGTGTTGACCGTAAGATCTTTAACGTAGAAAAAAGCATCACCTCCGCCGGGGGTACCGCCATCGATGTAATGCGGCAGGTCCCTTCTATCAATGTAGATATTGACGGAAACGTTTCGCTGCGTAATGCTGCCCCCCAGATCTTTGTGGATGGCCGCCCTACTACGCTTACTATGGACCAGATACCGGCTGATGCCATTCAAAGCGTTGAGATCATCACCAATCCTTCTGCCAAGTACGATGCCAGCGGCGGACAGTCGGGCATATTAAATATTGTCTTAAAGAAGAACCGTAAAACCGGTTACAATGGTAGTGTGCGCGCCGGCGTTGACTCCCGTGGTAAATTCAATGGCGGTGGCGACCTCAACGTGCGCCAGGGCAAATTGAACGTATTTGCCAACGCTATGTACAACGAACGTAAATCAAAAAGCTGGGGTGAAACAGACCGGTTCACCTATGGGTCTACTACCATTAAAGACTTTTACACTACCCAATATAACAAAGGTGTAATGGACGGTGCTTTTGCATTTGGCCGCTTTGGATTGGATTATTTCATCGATAACCGCAATACCATCTCTTTATCGCAGTCGATCGTGAACGGGGATTTCAAACCCGACAACACATCCAACTACATATATGATACAGTGGGCGGTACCATTTTGCCTCAGAGCCGTCACACCCTGGGTAAGAATAATTTCCGCAACTATGGTACCCAGTTAAGCTTCAAACACACTTTTGCCCATGCCGGCGAAGAGTGGACAGCCGATATAAACTACAACCATAGCAAGAATACCAATTCCAGCGATATCCATATCCAGAACTTCTATGACATGGATATGATAAACAAGAATGGCGATGAAACATTGCAATCAGTTGTTGGTGGTGGTCAGAACAAGTTCTTCATAGGCCAAACAGATTATGTAAACCCCATTACCGAGAACATTAAAGTGGAAGCCGGTTTGCGCGCCCAGATTCGTAAATTTTCAAGTTTCCAGAATAACTATTTCAATAATGTAAGCGCCACCGGATTAAATAATGAATTTGAGTATACCGACCACGTGTACGCCGGTTATGTTACGTATTCGCAAAAAATAAAAGAGACCTTTAGTTACCAACTGGGTTTACGGGCCGAAAGCAGTGGATACGATGGACAACAGGTGAACAAAGGCTCTTATAAAAATGATTATCCCATCAGTTTATTCCCCAGTGTATTTTTAAGCAAACAACTGGAACATAAGCAGGATCTGCAACTGAACTATACCCGCAGGGTTAACCGGCCTAACTTCTTTCAGTTAATGCCGAATACTGATTACACCGATCCGTTGAATTTCCAAACCGGTAACCCGGCATTGAAACCCGAGTTTACCCATTCATTGGAATTGTCGTACCAGAAAACGTATGGCAAAAGCAGCAATACCTTTTTGGCGACAATTTTCGGAAAATACACTACCAACCTGATCTCCCGTTATCAATACCCCGGCAAACTGGTTACCTATCCCGATTCGGTTTACATAGCTACTTATGTAAATGCTTCTTCAGCGTATGCCAGTGGTTTGGAGTTGATCTTCCGCAATAACATCACTAAGTGGTGGGATGTTACTTTAAGCAGCAACGTATACTATTCAAAGATCAATGGCAGCAACATACTGGCCAACCTCGAAAATGAGCGCACCAGCTGGTCGGCCAAAATGAACCACAACTTTAAATTCAATAAGGGCTGGAGTGTTCAGATCAGCGGCGATTATACCGGCAAAAGCGCTTTACCGGTTAGCACCAGCAATGGCGGCAGTGGCGGTGGTGGTGGTGGTTTTGGTGGCGGCGGCGGTGGTGGTCGTGGTGGCGGCGGCGGCGGTTTTGGCGGTGGCCAGCCTAATACCACCCAGGGTTATGTAAACGCCAACTATGGTGTTGATATGGGCTTTCGCAAAGACTTCCAGATCAAAAAGAATACAGCAACCGTTTCAGTGAACTGGCAGGATGTTTTCAGAACACGCAAATACGTTGTACACTCTGAAGCACTCGGCTTTGTACAGGACGACTGGCGCAGAAGAGACCCGCAGGTTGTTCGCGTTAACTTCAGTTACCGCTTTGGTAAATTCGATGCGTCTTTATTCAAACGTAAGAATACCAAAGGCGACCAGGAGGGGATGCAAAACGGAATGCAAGGCATACAACAATAGAACAATAGCATAATAACTACATGATTATGTTACGAGGGACTGAGCAATCAGCCCCTTTTTAATTGAAGGCCCAGGAAGAAACCTTGAACCTTGTGCCTTTGCCTCTTGTTTCTCAAATTTTGTATTTTGCACCCATGTCTAAAACTTATTCATATCTGGCTTTGGGAGATAGTTATACTATCGGTGAGGGCGTACCTGTGTATGAGAACTTTCCTTATCAAACCGTACAGCGTTTGCGTAAAGCCGGCTACCAGTTATATGCGGCGGAAATTGTTGCCAAAACCGGCTGGACAACCGACGAGTTACAGGCAGGCATTGACAATAGCAGTTTTCTTAATTCATATGATGTGGTTTCCCTGCTCATTGGGGTAAACAATCAGTATCGCGGTCGAAGTATCCAGGAATATACCGAACAATTTGAATCCTTATTACAACAAGCCATCCGGTTTGCCGGCAGCCAGGCTAATCATGTTTTTGTGGTATCCATTCCCGATTGGGGTGCTACGCCCTATGCTACTAACAGCGGCAGAAATGCAGCTATCATTGCACACGAAATAGATGCTTTCAATGCAGTGAACAAATCGTTGGCAGAAAAACATGCAGTACACTATATTGACATCACACCGGGTACCCGCCTGGCAGGCAATGACCCGTCGTTACTGGCCGCCGATCAATTGCATCCATCCGGGAAAGAATATACCTTGTGGGCGGAGAAGCTGGCAAGCGGCATGCAAAAATTAATGTCAAAGTAATTTAAAGAACCCGTCTAATTATATAACCTTACAGTACCAAAGAGAATCCCTATGCAAAAGTTATCCTGGCGCGAGAAATATGCCGGCATCCTGGTGTTATTGATCGGCATTATTTACCTGATTATGCAGCTGGCTTCGTTGCTGTCAAACACATCACATCCTTACTCCATGCAAAATGGCGCACTTGTCATTAATAAGAATGAATTGTTATCAGATCTAAAAGCCTGGTCATTAATTCTCGCTGGTATTATTGCCGGCTGGTGTTTGTTAAAAGGCAAGCGACTGGGTTGGATGCTTGGCCTGCCCATTTTATTGTTCATTACCCTGGTAGTAGGCACCATGACTGTTGAACAGGCACTGAAACTGAAAAAATTCGATAACTCCCTCACCGGGTTTGGCGTAGGTATTTTTCTGGTGGCGCTGGCCATCATCTTTTTACTGTTACCCTCAGCCCGGCAAAAATACAGGGTTAGTAAAGGCATTGCTTTCCTAACCCTGCTGTTATTTATTGGCCTTGGCGGCGCTTATTATTTCTTACAATAAGTCTTCCCCGTTGAACTGGTAACGTTCCTTTATTTTGCGCATCACTTCGTCCATGGATGCACGGTGATCGCGTGGGTTCCAGTCGCCCCGCTCCCATTTGTCCAACTCCTGGTCAATGTGTTTTTGCTGTAAGGAGGTCATTTTTTCAACCAGCTGTTCTGAGAACTCTTTTTGCGCTTTGTACAGATTGTTCTTTTTATCGATGAACATTTCCTTGTTGGCGCGCATGTCATTTTCTGAGGCGGCCATGCTGGTCAGTTCTTCTTTTGCCAGGGCAATATCATACGGCCCCATCGGCATGATAAGCTTTGAAATGATGGGCCCTACTTCAATCAGGATGATAAGGAGAGACAACAGAAAGCTGGTCCAGAAAACACTGTTTTCTTCGTTAGAAAGATCTGTCAGCGCCTTGTTGCGTTCCAGGAAACCAACATTTTCCAGCGCGCTCAATTCGTATTTGGCGCGTTTGGCTTCCATGTTGCTTTTGGCGTTGGCCAGAATGCTGTCCTGCACATGTATGCTATTCGTAAGCGCCAGTAACTCGGGCGCCGACTGTAACACAGAGGCATTGTAAGCATCCTTTTTCAATTTGGCGATCTTCTCTACCCCACGGATCCCCGAACCGCCGGTACCATCTGCTTCCTGAACATACGATTGTTGCATGCGGGTCAAATCATCTTCAACAGCTTTCTTCCCCTCAAACAACCGGTTCCGCTCTGCTTCGGTAGTTTGCATCAGTGCGGTATTCTCGGCCTGCAGCAAACTGTCGTTCAACTGAATTTTTTTGTGGGTGTTCTCAATAACCTTTGTATTGATCTCCTTTTCAAAGATCTTCAGTTCCAACGGCCGGGCAATGGTAAAACCGATCAGGATGGCCAGCGCCATACGTGGTAATGCCATTGACAATTGTTTGCGCCGGCTCACCCCATACTTACGCATGGTAGATACAAGAAAGCGGTCGAAATTAAAGATGATAAGCCCCCAGATGATCGCAAAACAGATTGTCCAAAGCCAGTTGCCAAACACGCTGTAAATAGCGTAACCGGAGCTTAGTGCAGCAAGCACAAAAGTGGCGAGAATAACCCCGCCCAATCCCCAGTACTTGCTGTGTTCAGAGGGAAATTGTTTTAATAGTTCCTGGTGAGCCCCGGAACACCACCATAAAAAATTAGTGTCGGCCTTTTTGCCGGGGCCCCGGCCGGTAAAAGAGTCATAGGTATACAAGCCATTATCAGGCGCTTGCTGATTGTCAGCCATAACCGTAACGGTTTAATTAATGGATAATAATTGTTGAGTAAAAAATCTTAATACCTTATAGGTGGGTTGAGGGGGTTGGAATATTACAAATAACGAAAAAAAAATCGGTATATCTGTAAACGAACAGTAAAAAGAAATCAAATAGCGCGCCATTAACAAAACTTAATGGTGCAGGTGTTAAAATTATTAACACATATAAATTATCATTGGTAATTCCTGCACAAAAAACGGAAATTTACTACCCGAAGAGGGATGCAATTGCTTTACCGCCCATAATACCCATGATCACTACTACTAACCAACCGGCAATCGACAGCCAAACCGGATGCCTGTAATCACCAATGAGTTTCTTTTTAAGAATGGCTGTCAACAACAAGGCCAGTGACACGGGCAATATCAATCCATTCAGGGCGCCGGCAATTACCAGTATTTGCACCGCGCCCTGCTGCAGAAAAGTAAAAATGCCCATAGAGATCAAAATGAACAACGAGGTAACCAGCCGCTGGTATTTTTCAAACATGGGATGCAGGGTTCGTAAAAAAGAAACGGAGGTATAAGCAGAACCTACCACTGAAGTAATTGCGGCACTCCATAATACAATCCCAAAGATGCGATAGCCCACATTACCTGCTGCAATTTGAAACACAGAAGCAGCCGGATTATCCTTATTCAAAATTCCACCGCTTGTTACAACACCCAGTGCCGCCATGAATAATAATATACGCATGGTAGAGGCAAGCAAAATGGCGCTCACACTGCTGCGCGTTACCTGTGGTAATTGTTGTTGCCCTTTTATGCCTGCATCCAGCAAGCGGTGTGCACCGGCAAAGCTGATGTAACCGCCTACCGTCCCTCCTACCAAGGTTAAAATAGCAGTGGTATTGGTAGTAACAGGCACAAACGACCGATAAACCGCTTCTGCCACCGGCGGGTGCGAACTGATGGCGACATACAAAGTAAGTCCGATCATTACAAAACCCAATATCTTGGCAAACCAGTCCATGGCCACACCCGCTTCTTTAAACCAAAAGATAAATAGCGCGATGGCGGCACTGATGTCTGCACCTATAACCGGATGTTTGAGATTGGTATCGAAGGGATATACTACATTCATTCCTAATCCTGCGCCTGCAACGTTGCCGATGTTGAATACCAGTCCACCAACAACTATTAATACAGCTAACAGATAACCCATACCGGGCAATAAAGTATTGGCAAGGTCCTGCGCGCGCATTTCAGTAACGGCAATAATGCGCCATACATTCAGTTGGGCGGCAATATCCAATAAAATAGAGATCAGGATCACAAAACCAAAACTGGTCAGCAGCTGCTGGGTAAATACCGTTGTTTGAGTAATAAATCCCGGACCAATAGCCGAAGTAGCCATTAGAAAAGCAGCGCCTAATATTACTGAACGGGTGGTAGACTTCATTTAAATTTGCTCTATGCTGGTTTGGTTTATTGTAGTATTCAGTCGTGAATCGGCAATCGGCAATCGGCAAAGAATACAGCGCGCCTTCCCCTATCAACCTTATCAACTCCATCAACTCTATCAACTTGTTAACTCGTCAACTTGTTAACTCGTCAACTGGTTAACTGGTCAACTGGTTAACTGGTCAACTTGCCACTTTAATCCCATTAGCTTCTAACATCCGCCCAATCTCTTTCACAAACGATAAAGCATGTAAACTATCACTATGAACACAAACCGTCTCCGCTACCAACGGCACCAGCTTCCCATTCAAACTGGTTACGCTTTGCGTTTGCACCATTTGCAATACCTGTTGCAAGGCCTGTTCGGTGCTGCTCAACAACGCCTGCGGATGCGTGCGGGGCGTAAGATGTCCATCATCCTGGTAGGTGCGGTCGGCAAACACTTCACTACGGGTTTTAAGTCCGGTAGCAGTGGCGGCCTGAATCAACTTACTGCCCGATAATCCATACAACACCAGTTGGGAATCATAATCATACACCGCTTTACAGATCACCTCCGCCATCGTTTCATCCTTTGCCGCCATATTATACAAAGCCCCATGCGGTTTTACATGATGCAGGCGGCTGTGCAACACTTTTAAAAATGCATCAAGCGCCCCTAGCTGGTAGATCACTAATTCATAAATGGCCGATGGCGACAATACCATCTCCGTTCTGCCAAAATTATCACGGTCGGGAAAACCAGGATGTGCGCCAATGGCAACGCCGGTTCCCACAGCAGCTTCCGCCAGCGCATACATGGTGTGCGCATCACCGGCATGATACCCGCAAGCCAGGTTTATACTGCTTACATAAGATAATAACAATTTATCCTTTTCAATATCGTACCCCCACAGGTGGGTGCTCTCTCCCATGTCGCAATTAATATCAATGCTTAACATATAGGCTATTCAGGCGCTCCATACAGGCGCGTTGCAAAATATTTAATTCCT
Source organism: Niastella sp. (assembly GCF_045805085.1). NCBI lineage: Bacteria > Pseudomonadati > Bacteroidota > Chitinophagia > Chitinophagales > Chitinophagaceae > Niastella > Niastella sp. Next base: position 907 of record NZ_JBJMLX010000190.1, on the reverse strand, counting down.
GTTGCTGGGCAATCAATAGTTGCTCGGCGTTGTCAATAGCTGTTTTTATAAAATGAATAACGTCGCCTGGCCCTAACTGTGCCAGCTTGGGTAAATGGGCCGAGATCACATGCCCTATACGCGGATACCCCCCTGTGGTCTGGTGATCGGCCATCAGTACTATCAGCTGGCCATTGGGCAGCAATTGCATGGTGCCAAAACTAACGGCCGAAGATACCAGTTCAATATTTTGATCGCGTTTCAGGTCAACGCCTTGTAACTGGTACCCCATCCGGTCAGAGAATGGGTGAATGGTGAAATTATCTTCCAGCATGGCTTTTTGCGACTGGTAAGTGAGCTGCGCCCATTCATTGCCCTCTATGAAGTAAATTTCGTTGGGATGCTGGTACGTGCTGCCGGTATCCACGCCCCATTTCAGCGCTTCGAATTCTTTACCAGGTTTAAGCAGTCCGGCAAAATAAATGTTGCTTTCCTTAAAAGGTATCTCATCACCCTTTTCCAGTTTGCGGCCATGGAACCCACCGGCGCCGGCTTTTAAATGCGTGCTGTAGCTGTTCAGCCATTTGCTTACACAAAACCCGCCATGCACTGCCAGGTAACACCGGCCACCGTTCTGCAGTTTGGGAAAATGCAGCACGGTATTCTTACGCACCACTATCGGATGCCATAAGGGTACCGGCTCATCATTGAGCAGGGCGTTAAAATTACCGCCGGTAATACTTATCAATGTATTTTGTTCAAACAGGAACTGTGCGCCGGGAAAATGAATTTCAATAACGGCTTCACTGGTTTCATTACCTACCAGCATATTGGCCACCTGGGCGGCATAACGGTCCATCGCCCCGCCCCGGTTTATGCCCAGCCGGCTGTATCCGGTACGACCCAGATCCTGTAAGGTGTCTAATAG
>NZ_JBJMLX010000189.1:0-15192 GCF_045805085.1 Niastella sp. | reverse complement strand
CAACATCAGCAGCCGGTACAGGACAATATGTGGGACATGGTAATCCGCCATCAGCAATAGGCGCTTCAACCACAACCATACCGTTTTCTTTGTAAACTGAGTAATTCAGAATGTTCTGATTTCTTTCACCAACAGGTACAAACACAAACGCCTGCTGACCATCATCATTCAACCCGTTAAAAACGCGGATACCCACACAACCGGGCACCTGCATTAATTGCTCAAAGATATTTCTGCCGTAGAGAATTGATTTAACGGCTTCAGGTTCCTGGTTTTGCCAGGATTCGATCATTTCCTTCGCTTTTTCCAGCGAAATTAAGGCCCCGATTTTATGAATCTCTTTTAGAAAGGCTTTTACTTGTTGCACTGGCATACAATAATGTTTAATGACTAAAAATTGGTTTTGATCACTAAATGTAAAAAGAATAAATGAGGCCAATGCATATAAAAGATTAAAAATTACCTGAAGTTACCTTGTTCGTTTAATGCTATCATATAGTAACAGATACCAATAATGCTAATTATGTATAACAGGGTATGTTTGATTTGCTGAAGTATAGTCGATCGGAACATGAACCCAAATTATTTCTGACCGGCTGCACTTTTAAAGTCCGTGATGGTCTTTCCATCATAACGATACACTCCATCAGAAGCGCTAAACCAAATATTTCCTTTATCGTCCTCTAAAATCCCGGAGATCATTGGTTTATTTGTTATTTCGGTTACAGTTGGCTTTTCATTGGTCAATGACTTTTCATCATAGCGGGAAAGTACCCACCCGCCATTATTAGCTCTTTGTGAACTAGTCCAGATATTTCCTTTTTTATCTTCGTAGATAGATCCAACAAAATTTTGAGTAAACCTGGTAAATGTACTGCCGTCATAGCGCCAAAGGCCATCAAAAGCCCCCAGCCAGATATTGCCTTTTTTATCTTTGATTATCGAACGGACATTTGCAAAAGGTTTACCATCCTTATTAGTTATAGTGGTAAATGTCTTTCCATCATAACCGGAGGCATAACCCTTTGTGCCAAACCAAAGTTTTCCTGTTTTGTCTTCAATGATAGAATTAACAGCATTATGCATCCAACTATTTTCCGGAATCGGATGTTGGTAAATTGAAATATGGAAAGAATCAGTAGAAGTACCAGAAGCGGCTTCTTTCATTTTAAGACTTCGAAAGGACTTCCCGTCGTAACGGCTTGCTCCGTTTTCAGCGCCGAACCAAATATTACCGGTTTTATCTTCATAAATATTCCCAACCCGATCATGAGCAAGCCCATCCCTGGTTGTGAAGTTTTGAAAGGAGTTCCCATCATAACGGCTTACTCCGTTTTCAGTGCCGAACCAAATATTACCAGTTTTATCTTCATACATATTCCCAACCCGATCATTAGCAAGCCCATCCCTGGTTGTGAAATGTTGAAAATCATTCAGGCGGGCATTGTAATAGTAAATACCTGAATCTCTGGTACCGAACCAAAGATTTCCTTTTCGATCTTCCAGAACATTCCAGAAGCGGGCTGAACTCACTTTACTGGTAATATTTGTAAAAGACTTTCCATCATAACGGATAATACCTTCGTTTGAAACAAACCAAATGTTCCCCTTTCGATCCCGCTTGATGGTGCGAACAAAGCTGTTGGGTGCATGGGAAGTGGATACGTGTATGGTTTCAACGGTATCCTGAGCGCCATTTTTTTGTTGGGCCTGTACGGGAAAACAGATCACTCCTGCTAGCATGATAATCAGGCTGTACAAAACATTTCTTTTATTTTTCATATCCTGTTAAAAGTTTGATACAGCGAAACTACTTTGATCCTTTCAGCTTGAATGGTCAGGATTGTAAATTCAAATGTAAACTGTGTAAATTATTGTAAAAGACCCAGGGCGATTCATGGGTTGTCAAAAACACCCCCTTTAAAAGGCACGAATGCCGGTTTTTCAGGGGATGTGGCGGGAGTAATTTTGGTTAAAATTAATTACTATGACAACGGAAACTCAGGTTAACAAACCAAGCAAACAAGTAGAAGAAGTAGGTAAATGGTGGCTGAAGATCGTTGAAGCCGCCCCCAAACATGAGTCGCTCGATGCGGCGCGGGATTTTGGTGAAAACTGGCAAAGTCTTACGGCAGAGCCGGGTGGAGTGGATTATATCGAAACGAACGCGGGGGGTGTGCCGGCCATGTGGGCAGTGCCGAAAGAGGCCGTGCAAGACAGGGTCCTGCTGTGTCTTCACGGCGGCGGCTTCTTTTCAGGTTCTATGTATACACACCGGAAAATGTTTGCTCACCTGGCGAAAGCCGCCGGCGCCAGGGCATTGATCCTGGACTATCGCCGCTCCCCCGAGCATGTGCATCCGGCGCAGGTCAACGATACGGTTGCGGCGTATGAATGGCTGCTAAGCCAGGGAATAGAGCCCCATCACATCGCCTTTACAGGAGATTCGGCAGGGGGCGGCCTGGCGATAACCGGGTTGTTGCTTGCCCGGGACAAAGGTCTTCCTTTACCGGCTGCGGCATTACCGATGTCTCCCTGGTTTGATATGGAAGCAGTCGGAGATTCAATGGACTCCAATAACGGGAAGGATCTGTTGCTGCAGCGCGATTGGGTAAAGTCTATGGCGCTGATGTTTGTGGGAGAAGGGGGCAATATCAAAGATCAGTATGCAAATCCGTTGTATGGAGATCTGAAGGGGTTGCCGCCGATCTATATCCATGTTGGCGGAGACGAGGTATTACTGGATGATAGCCGGCGTTTGGCGGAGAAGGCCATGCAGGCTGGTGTTGATATAAAGGTGGACATTTTCCCGGGCATGCAACATACGTTTCAGATGGCTGCGGGACGTGCTCCGGAATCGAACGACTCTATTAACAGGCTCGCCGAATGGGTAAAACCCAAACTTGGATTGCTTTAACCACAAACACAATCGTACCCCCAGCGTGCTGACATGGTTCGGCTGGGCGGTGCCAATCATAACATGGCTGTCTTTCGCGCATATTTTTTTCGGTAATCGCGCGGAGACATGCCTGTCAGTTTCTTGAAGACCATTCTGAATGTCTTAATATCTTCGTAGCCGGCCACACCGGCGAGGTCGTTCAACTGCAGATCGTCACTTTCCAGCGCTTTCTTTGCCGCTTCTACCCTCACCCGCTGAAGATATTCTATCGGCGTATTATTGGTGGCCGCTTTAAAGCGACGGATAAAATTTCTTCTGCTGGTATGAGTTAAGGCCGACACCTGGTCGATAGAGATATTGGAGGAATAATTCTGCTCGATATAAGCCTGGATCTTCAGGATTTCGTCATCATTATGTTGACGCTGACCTGTAAATACGGCAAAATGAGCCTGGCTTAAGGAATCGGTGTCGATAGAATACGCCTTGCTGACTGCGAGGGCGGTTTCCCGCCCGCAAAACCTTTCGATCAGGTAAAGGATCAGCTTTAGCGAAGCAAAGGCGCCGCCACCGGTGTAAATCCCATCCTGATCGGTGATAACCTTGTCAGATCGCAATCTTACCTGCGGGTACCGCAATTGCATTTCATCGGTCACCGACCAATGGGATGTAGCCGCCTTACCGTTTAGTAATCCGGCTTCCGCCAAAAAGAAGCTTCCGACGCAAAGGCTGGCAATCTCTGTTCCGGATCTTCGCATCGATTTGATCCATTCGATGATGGCCCCATGTTTCTCGAGGATACTTTTGCTCGCGCCGTCGAATCCGGGGATGACGATAAGATCTGTTTGGGTTACATGGTGGATAGTAACCTGGCGAATAAAGCGAGCGGTTCCCCCCAACTGGATACTTTCGGGTCTCTCGCTCACCAGTTCCAGGTCGAAAGCAGGTGATTCACCAATTCTTTCAAGATAACGATTTGCGCCGGAGAAAAGATCCAAAGCGCTGGTTGCGCTTGACCAGTATACATCTTCATGGATCACAATCGATAGTTTCTTCATTGATAAGCAGTATAATTTATTGTAACAGATAGTTTTTCAAATAACACGGGCATTAATAATCCCTCTTGTACTCTTTGTCTTCCATCAGGAGTACAACATTTTCTCCTTTGTCAATCCTGAATTTGGTTTCCAGTGTTTGCCATTTGTCAAAGGCTGGCAGAAAACAGGCAAAATGTAAATGCGGTCCGCTTGACCAGCCAACATTGCCACTGTACCCAATAACACTCCCTTTCTGTATGTAGTCTCCGGGTTTCAGTTTCGAGCCGTTGTATTGTATGTGGGCATAGTATGCATAAGTGCCATCAGCATGCATGATTATAATATAGTTATTGTATTTTTTGCATTCCTCCCTTGGACACGATTCGGTGTTGTTTTGTACAACCTGAACAACCCTGCCTTCCCTGGCCGCTATTATTTCAGTGCCTTCCGGCATTGTAAAGTCAATGGCTTTTTCGTTTTGATGGGAAAATATACCGTTGTATCCCTGATGAACCCTGAATGATTTACCTTTTTGAAATGGCAGATCATATACAAATGACGTATCGTATTTTTTTACCGTTATATCGCCCAGCGCAGTTTTGTAATTGTAATGGAATTTTGTTTCATCGTTTTTTTTCACTGGTGTCAGTTCGCCAATTCTGTATCGTTCAGTTTTGGGTGGGATTACAAAAACTTTTTTATCCTTATCTGAAAAAGCCAGATTTGACAAATCCAGGTCTATAGTAAGAGATACAGGGCACAACTCATTATTGTCGGCATAGATCACGAATTCCTGCTCCCTTCTTTCATAAAATACTTTTGTCGCTTGAGCCATGCCGCTGAAAGCCAGGTTAACACACAGGAAAAGACTACAGAAAAATACTTTCATGCAAATATTTCTTTTTAGAAAAGTGGCTAAAGTTATTCCGACTTACCCTCCGGAACCAGGTTGAACGCATACCGTCATTTCATCTATTGTCAATCTGCTAAAATCGAACGAGTGTATAGTTTGAAGTTACTTGATTTTGGTATCTTTCGGAGACCGGAGACGCGAAAATAACATATATAAACACAACACATATGTGGGTCGCCGTGTTTTCACTATCTCAATGGAACCTGGTATAATACTCCCGAAGTAGTTTTTCATGTCGGCGTCTATACCACTTGCTGAACGCTTTAGCTATTATATTTCGCGTTCTACTCCTACCTCGCAAAAAAAATGCATTACTAATTGCAAATTGTGCAAACACGATAAATGAGGTGAACTAACTTGCATCCAGTTGAAACGGCAATGCGCCCTCGCTAATTAAAAACCGTACTTATGAAAAATGCTACCTTATCCGGCAGCGCCATACAAAGAAATGGTTTTATGAATTTTGTTGTTGCGAAAAGAACTACGATCGTAGAAGTGATTTCGGCGTTGTTTATATTGTTGTTTGTGTATACGGCAATTAATAAATTTCTTGTTCTTGAAGATCTAAAACATGTATTAAAAAGCTTTCCCCTTATTGGCAGTTTTCCGCAAGTTATAGCCTGGGGGCTACCTGTCAGTGAATCAATTATAGCATTGCTATTATTTATACCCCGCACTAAATTATCAGGTCTTTATGGTTCACTGGCGATGATGACAGCATTTACCTTTTATCTTGGTTTTATGCTTGTATTTACACCTAAATTACCTTGTACCTGTGGCGGCATGCTACAGAAATTAAGCTGGCCGCAGCATTTTATATTCAATATATTTTTTGTTTTTCTCGCCATTGTTGCCATTCGGCTATATAAAAAGCAACAGGTTACTGGAGAAATTACAGAAACCCCGCCCGTCCTATTTACATAACCCAAATGCACTATTTATTACTGAAAATTCGTAGAGATTTTACTTGTTGGTTCCAACACTACAACTGGAGTTGCGCAGCTCAGGTTGTAAGCGGTAACCACCGCCGCTAAGGTGGTAAATCAGGGAAAGCCGAAAACCTGTTAAAAGAGTAGGCAATCATTAACATAAAAAATCTCATTTTATGAAAAAGTATTTATTAAGCGCATCAGCCATTGCTTTGGCGGTTGGGTTCTCTGCTTTCACAGTTAAAAAAGATATTACGCTTTATCTGTATGATGGTTTGCAGTCAGAAAGTGAAAGAAAAGTTGCAACTAATTATACCAAATCTGATGATGACATAATCTGCTTTGGTTCTGGCAATGAGTGCGCCGTTTTGATGTCATCTGACAATGGAGATCATCCTGATTTTACAAACGTTACCTTCCAACCTGGTACTGGATTTCCTAAAAGTGGAGGTGCATTGTTAGCTAATATGCGAAAGAATTAATAATTGGCGCTCCTTCAACTCATAAAACAACTATGATGTAGTTGAAAGCGGAAGCAATTAAGATTAAAGATCGAGTAGAAAGAGGGTGTCTCAAAGTAATTTTGGGCGCCCTTTTTCATTTTTAGTTTTTAGGGCGGCTTTAACCACCGGAAGAATAACAACTAATGACCCACATAAGCTAACCTATGATTTGGCACACTTGTTGAGTGCAGGTGAACTTATGAAGAAAAACTTCAAGGTCTTAATCTGTGCCCTTACGCTATTGGCATCTGTTGCCTGCAAAAAAGATGGGAAATCTACCACTGCTCAGGTTCTCAATGACCATGACACTGCATTCGTACACCCGGGGCTGTTAAGTACACAGGCCTCATTTGATCGCATGAAGACAAAAGTAGATTCAAAGGTCGAGCCCTGGCTGTCGGGTTGGAATGTACTAACAGCCAATCCCCATTCCTCACTTACCTGGAGCATTAACCCGGCCCCTATCATATACAGGGGCAGCGATGGTGTGCATGGTGAGAATTATTCCCTATTGTTCAATGATGTAGCAGCCGCATATGCTACTGCTGTCAGATGGAAGGTATCAGGAGATGAAAGTTATGCAAAGAAATCTATTTCAATTATGAATGCCTGGTCTTCCACTTTAACAAGGCTTGCAGGTTCCAATGACTCTATACTGGCGGCTGGTTTGTATGGTTATGAGTTTGCCAATGCCGGAGAGATCATGAGGGGTTATAAAGGCTGGAGTGCATCTGATTTTGCCCTTTTTCAGAAAATGATGCTAAATATATTTTACAAAGTAAATCATACTTTTCTTACAAGAACGGAAAGATGTATGTCTCATTATTATGCCAACTGGGACTTGTGCAACATGTGTTCGGTATTGGCTATAGGCGTACTCTGTGATGACAGAGATATCTATAACGAGGGTATTTCATACTTTAAATATGGACCTGGAAATGGCGCTATTAAAAATGCAGTCTATTATATCCATCCTGACGGATCGGGTCAATGGCAGGAAAGTGGCCGTGATCAGGGACATACTATGCTGGGCATTGCACTTATGGGCGCTTTCTGTGAAATGGCGTGGAGCCAGGGAGATGATATGTTTGGTTATGATGATAACCGTTTTCTCAAAGGAGCGGAATATGTAGCAAAATACAACCTGATGGAAAATGTCCCATTTGTATCATATTCTAATTGTGTGGGTGTAAACCAAACCGTGATCAGCGATGCATCCCGTGGTAATTCACGACCGGTATGGGAACTGGTATACAACCACTATGTAAAACGTAAAGGTTTATCAGCACCATACAGCGCCCGATATGCAGCGAAAGTAAGGCCGGAAGGTGGAGGGGGCAATTATGGCTCTGGTTCCGGGGGATATGATCAGTTAGGGTATGGTACATTGACATGTACATTGGAATAGATTTTTAATAAACGTCGATTTCATCTATTAAATGAGTGTCGAAATTCCAAAGGTGTTTGGGCGGTTTTAATCCTGAACAGCTTATTAAAAGACTGCGGATGTTTGAATCCTAATTCATAAGCAATTTCTGATACGGATAGATCGGTAGTAGATAGCTTTTCCTTTGCGAAGTCCAGTAACCTGTCTTGCAGAAACTGTTGCGTAGTTTGTCCTGTGATGGTTCTAAGTAAGCGACTTAAGTAATTGGATGAAATATGCAATGCGTCGGCTATATACTGAACTGTAGGCATCCCTCTTATTGCCAGGTCGTTATTTTTAAAATAGTCACTGATCAAAATCTCCAACTGTTCTAAAATTCCATAATTATACTTCTTCCTGGTAATAAATTGCCTTTGATAAAATCGCTCCGAATAAGCTAATATCAATTCGATCTGGGCCAGTACAATATCCTGGCTGTATGCATCGATCCCATTATGATATTCCTGTGATATATCTTCGAAAATATTTATAATAGTGGATTCTTCTTTTGCAGAAAGATGCAGCGCCTCATTAACATTGTAATTGAAATATTCGTATTGCTTAATTTTTTTTGCCAGAGGTGTATTCCATAGAAAATCAGGATGGATAAGCAATATCCATCCGGAATGATTAGATCTTTCTATTGATGCATCGATGCTTATTATCTGCTTAGGCAACATGAAATGTAATACACCTTTGTTAAAATCAATTTCCTGCTGCCCATACCAAAATTTTGCGTTGACGTTCTTTTTTAATGCAATGGTATAAAAGTTTCGAATTAAACTTGCAATACCGCCTTCTGGCTTCCAGTTCGTCTCTTCACATCTTGTAATACTTAATAACGGATGCTCCGGTTCAGGACGATTGCTTAACCGGTGGAATTCAGCAATGGTGTTGACATAGATCTTATTCGGAGCTATCATGTTGAACTATTTTTCCTTGTTACAAATTTAGTCCGTTTTTTTAAAGGATCCGCCCCGTTTTATGACAAGGTCAGATTTGACTACAGCAAAGTCAGATCTGGCTACATGCATTTGCGGTTCATTTTCGAACCTTGTGTTCTTAATAATCATTAAAAGAACAGCAATGAGTACTGTAAAGTGGCTATCGGATCCTGCACATAGCGAATTAAATTTTAAGATCAGGCACCTGATGATCAGCAATGTTTCTGGCTTCATCAGGAGCTTTCAGGTAGAGGCAGAAACTCAGGGAGAGGATTTTAGTAATGCTTCTATATTGCTGACTGCGGACATCAGTTCGCTCAATACTAATAATGAGCAAAGAGACAAACACCTGCATTCAAAGGATTTTTTTGAAGTAGACAATTATCCCGATTTGACATTCAGGTCAACGAATATTGAAAAGATGAACGATGAAATTTTCATCTTATACGGTGAATTAACCTTAAAAGGTATAACGAAAGCCGTTGTCTTACACGTGGAATTTAGTGGCATCATAAAGGACCCCATGCGAGGTACAAAAGCTGGTTTCACTGTGACAGGTAAAATTAATCGTAGTGATTGGGGCATTAGTTTTAACCGTATCCTGGAATCAGGGGGAGTAGGATTGGGAGAAGAGGTGAAGATTACAAGTGAAATACAGTTGGCAAAGCAGGATGCCCCCCTGCCCTTTTCCTGAAAAAATACCGCGTTTAGTCCAACTTTCTCCGTGATTGCGATCTGTTTCTGCGTACTGTTTATTTGTTGCTTTGCACAAAAGTATCAAAATACCGATCTATTATAAAACGCAGACATTCTAAACCGTCAATACACTGAAATTATCAATCCATGACAGTTAAACAAATGACCAACTGATTATCTGAGTAGGAATTTTTAATAAAACCAGGTTGTATAAGTAAAGTAATATAAAATGACTACAAAGAACCCAGTAAATAATTTAACTATGAAAATTAGAAATGTAACTTCTATCCTCATGCTTAGCGCCTTTATCCTTTTTACAATGTGTAAAAAAGAAAAGAATAACTCACCCAATCCACCAGGCAATACCGGTAATGGCTCAAACACTAATCGTCCCCAATTGGTAAGTTTTTCTCCGGAAAAAGGGGCTATTGGAGATACTGTTAGTATTACAGGCGTAAATTTTACCGGTAATTCCAATAGTTTAAAGGTGAGCTTTGGCAATACACCAACAAATGTAATGAGTGCAAGTACCTCTACAACCAACAATGTAAAGTACACAGTGATTAAAGTATTGGTACCTGAAATGGCCGATATTTCCACAAAGATAAATTTGCAGGTAGACACCTTGTTATTGACCTCTGAAAAAAGTTTTACCAGGATAGCTGTTACGGAATTTACAGGCTTTTCACCAGCTAATGGATATATTGGAGATACCATTACCCTTACTGGGGCGTTTTATGAAAAAACCCCTGTGGTGAGCTTTGGAGATGTGGCTGCTAAGGTGATTTCAAAAGATAGTAAAACGCTAAAGGCAATAGTACCGGATGATATTGCGAATGCAACTGCTGCAATCAACGTAGCTATTGACGGACAAACAATAACCAGTAAAACATCCTTTACTTTGAATGCGCCGGTGATTGATGCTATAGATCCTACAACAGCATTTTTAGGACAGGGGATAAGAATAAAAGGAAAAGGATTTCGTAATTCTTACAAGTACAAACAGGTGTACCTCGATAATTCGCTTATAACTGCCACTCCCGAAAGCAATACGTCAATATTTTTTAACATACAAAATGTCGGGACTGGATTACACAATATTGCTGTAGAAGTTGCTGGTTTAAAAACCCAGGCAAAGGACGCTGTGAAGCTGATTGCGCCGGAAATTACTGCTGTTACACCGGATTCTGTTACAGAAGACGATATCCTTATTATTAAGGGGCATCACCTGCTTTCTCCTAATGAGGTGCCAACATTTGTTACAACAGTGGATAATAATGGCATGCTCAGAAATTTTATCATTCAGTCCATCACAGACGATGAAATCCATGTGATAATTCCTATATTAGGTGTAGGAAAATATAAGATAACGGTAGCCGTATTACGCTCATCAGTTACATATGATATACCGTTTACCTGGTATAAGGAACCAATTTAATATAATAACATATAAAGCTTTTAAAGTCCCGGCCTGGTGACTTTAAAAGCTTTAACTTAAAATAGGCCAGCCGAAGCGTTTCATTTATTTTGTACCCTCTATAGACCGTATCGCAAATTATCTCAGTTGTCTCGAGATTTTCGTCTCCACTTGTTGCAACATTCTTCTCATTTCATTCAATGATAATTTGATTATCAAATAGCGATTTGAAAATTAAGATTGCGGAAAGATATCCTCGCAAGTGTCAAGCAAGATTGCATAAAAGATCTTACCCTTAAACCTGCCTCTTCATAATTTTTAACAGCCATGTCGTAATAAGAGGTGTCATCCATGTTATATAGATAATGAGCAATATCACCGAGAAGCAAAAGTGTTTCTTCATTCTTTGTCGTGAGCGCTAAAAAGCTATTGTAGTGCTCACGAAGTTGGGTTATCAGGTCCTGTTTCGGCTTGTCATAATTCCATTCGTTTGTCCAGTTTTCATAATATTTTTTGTTGTTTTTAACAAAATTAAAAGCTGAAATAAGTTTGTTGTCATTGCTGATTTTGGAAATATCAATATAGTCGACATTAGCAAATGTTCGAACGACTGTCAGCGTGAGGATTAAAAAGGTAGCCAAGGGTCTCATTTATCTATTTTGATTTATATGTTAGACTGAACACCTGATCGCCAAACTTCGCGTGGCAGAATCGGGCTCATCATTGAAGATCTGCTTCATGGTGTGCATACAGAATTGAACTTTCACCGAACCCGCACTTGCACTTTTATTGGTTTGCTTTCTTCGCCATTCGGGTCAACGTCCCAATAATACACTTTGTCATCCTCTTTGAACACTCTGTTTTGGAGATCTGCCGGTTTGAAATCTTCACAGTCAGTCGCAATTAAAAATGGCTCAATGATCTTAGTCCACCGTTTGTTTTTGAAGCTGTAGGTAGTCCACATGTATACACAGCCGTTTTCGGGCGCGTTAAAAACGGAAATTTCTCTTGATTTGTCGCCGTTAAGATCTCCTTCATTAACGAGGATTACGTCACAACACCCAAGCTGCATTGCTGGAATGCTTTTGTCACTGAAGAAAAGTGTCCAACGGTGGGGAGCTTTTGTCTTTTGATTAGCTGTCACTCTGAGAAAAGCAGTGTCTGTTTTTCCCATCACCGTTAAAGTAGCCAGCTATCTTTTGTCCAACAGCAAGCAGCTTTTGTGAAAAGCAAGCTATCGAAGTAAGAAGTGTCATACCAATGAGAAAGAAATGTCGCATGTCGATTTTAACCTTATAAAGTACTGATTTGAATTGATCTTACATTATATTTCCGCTATTACTTTTAGCAGAAAACAAAGGGTTAACCCCCGGAACAAAAAGAGGGGTTCAACAAAAGCCTTCAAAGCAGACGACCTGACTGTAAATCCTACATAACAAGTTTAACAGGGCTGCGATTGCTTCCCTATTATTTCGAAACAACGCCGCCGGGTATTATTCATTCACTGACCTGCAACACGATCTTTCCTTTTTTTCCGGGTTGATATATTTTTTCAAATGCTTTGCGTGCCTCAGCAAGAGGAATAATAGCGCCTACTACCGGACTGAGATGTCCGCGATCAATGAGCCGGGCAATTTCCATCAATTGCAAACGATTACTCTTTACAATAAAAAATATTCCCCGCACGCCCCATGCTGCTGGTGGTTGTTTGATTGATTCCCCAGCAATTGACACCAATATGCCGCCCCTTTTCAGTACCTGCCAGGAACGATCTTGTGTTTCACCCCCGATACTATCCAGTACGAGATCCACCTCGCTGACCACTTTCTCAAATTGTTCTGATCGGTAATTTATCACCTGATGGGCCCCCAGGCTTTTTACAAGATCAATACTTTCTGCATCTGAGGTTCCTATAACATTTGCTCCCCGCCAGCGGGCAATCTGTACTGCCAGGCTAGCTACCCCTCCTGCAGCGCCATGGATCAACACTTTCTGACCAGGCAACAAACCACCATGCTCAAATAAAGCCTGCCAGGCAGTAAGCGCAGCCAGGGGAATCGATGCTGCCTGAACAGCATTCAGCGTTAACGGTTGGGGAGCAAGGCTCCGGGCTTCCACAGCAACATATTCCGCCGCAGTACCATTCCTGAAAAAGGAAGTAAGCCCATATACATGGTCACCGACAGCAATTCCTGTTGTTCCATGAGAAATTTTCTCAACAATACCACAAAGCTCATGTCCCGGAATGGCAGGCAACCTGCTATTGCCTTTTTCATCAACATAGGTGGGTTCCCAGTTTAATTCATTAGCGGTAATTCCCGAAGCAAGCACCCTTACCAGGGCATCTCCTTCCAATAGGTCGGGAACGGGGGCCTCTTCATAAACGATCTGTTCAACCCCTCCTTTTGCATGCAAACGAATAGCTTTCATATAATTTTTTTAATGTATTCCCTATTAAGCAGCAAAATCCAAACCATCCAATAGTTTTCTACTATTGGCATAAGCCCCTTCACCCTGCCCGCACGGGTCATTCGTTTCTGGTTGCTTCTTTTCTTCTTCTGCATCTGAACTAAATTTGTGCTTATCCGTTATAGAGGCAGATTATAAAAAAACTTAATAATGCACATCTACCTCGTCGGCAATGGCGTAATTGCAAAATCTCTGGCAGTGTCCCTTCTATCGAACAACAGAAAGGTAACCATTTTAAGAGGAAGTGTTGACCAACAACCAGTCACTTCTGAGGTGATCCGACTGGAAGCGGGCAACGAATTGTTACAGGCGGAGGTGAACATCAGTACTATCAGCAATTATGACAAACTGGGGGGATTGATCCTGCTTACTACCAAAACCTTTGGCAACAAAGCTATCGCCGATAAACTACGTGGTAAAGTGGGTACTTCACCCGTTGTATTATTACAAAATGGTTTGCATATAGAAAGTAGTTTTATGGATTTTCCTGCGCTTTACAGATGTGCGCTGTTTGCCACCAGCCAAATGGATGACGAAGGGAAAATAGGAAATTGACAACGGTATATTTCATCGCAACGCAGTTGCTTTGGAAATGGCCAAACAGGTGATTACAGAATGTCTGGCGGTGGCCCATCAGCATAATATAAATCTGAGTTTCGAGGATGTACTAAATAATTTATTATCCTTAAGCAAACTATCAGACGGTCAGAAGATCTCCACCTACCAGGACATTCTGAACAAAAGGGAAACAGAAATAGACACCCTCAACTTTGCCATTGCCCAGGCCGCAGGCGATCTGCCGGTACCTGCTACCGCATTGTTAGGAAAACTGGCTAAACTCAAATCTGATCTGTCCAGGTTATAATGAGGCTTATAAGGGATTAGTAGCCTGACAACTTTTTCTCAGTTTCAGTTTGCGGGCTTCCAGTCATATTGGGTTCTCCTTTGCCTGTGGTAATGAATTTTTGTAAACTATTCTGGATGTAATGGGTCCAGCCCTGGTGACAGGCTTCATAGCACTCATCTGTAGGCTGCAGGCCAACGTGCGTAAATGTGAGGTTAGTTTTGCCGTCCTGAACATTTATATCAAAAACCACTTTGGTGTTTACCCATTCTGTTTTGTCATTAGTAAAATTGAAATCATTCTCAAGTATATGCCACACTACTTTTTTGTCGGGCATTAATTCCAGCACCTTTACCTTACATGAATGTATATCTTCAAAATGATAGTCAAATACATCGTTTAATTTGTTGGTAGAACCTACAATTTCTTCAGACCACCAGGCACGAGGATCATTAATAGCATTAAATATTTCTTTAGGAGATTTGTCTGACAAGAATGTTGTTGTAAAATCCTGACTTTTCATTTTTCAAAAATTTAATTGTTTCAATTCATAAATCCGGAAAACAAACTTACTATTGAATTATTACTTATACAGGGTGCGAGATGGACTTTCTAATGGGGTGATTTGGACAATAATTTCAGGCATTGGCACTAACAGGAGACGAACGTGAGCGGGATGTGGGTTCGCGCTGACCTCCCCGATGGTTAAGCCAGCGCGATCCTCACTTATATTAGCGCAACTTTTTTACAAATGCGGCAATTGCCTGTCCAATTTCCATAGGGCTGTCTTCCTGTAAAAAATGTTTTCCCTTTACCGTTATCTCAGTTTGATTAGGCCATGTACTGCAAAATTTTCGAACACTGTCATTTTCCACTGCGCCGGGATTACCATGGATCCAAAGCTTAGGAACAGGACTTTGTGTAAGCCAGTTTCCATATTCAGCTACTACTTCCGCCACTTCTTTTGGCGCTCCGTCCAAAGGCATTTGACGGGGAAACGATAAGGTGGGGCGACGATCCTCTCCCTCGTTCAGATAAGGCCGCCGGTACTCCGCTTTTTCCGCATCGCTGAGTTCCCGGAAAATTCCTGCCGGCAATACTTTTTCAATAAACACATT
>NZ_JBJMLX010000188.1:0-20610 GCF_045805085.1 Niastella sp. | reverse complement strand
TGGTCCCGCTGCTGCTCTTCAGTGCTTAATCCGCGTTTGCTGGGCCAGTTGATATTTGACACCGTGGCCACCCAGGCAGCCCTGAACTCGGACTGGGATTTTGGGGATGGTTGGGATGGCTGAGATTGGGATGCTTGAGATGTTTGGGAGAGCTGTGATGGTTGCGATGCTGGTTGTTGCCGGGCATCTGCAATTTTTGTTACCTTTTTAGAAGATGAACAGGCACTTACCAGAACTATCATCAAATAGCTCGTTACAAACAGGGTGAATTTGTTAAACATAGTCGGCTCGCGGTTGAAAAAATTACCGGAGCGCTAAAAATAGAATAAAAAAGAATACAAGAACCAGGAAACAAGGCGCAAGAAATACAAATAAATAAAAAGGACCTGTTTTCTCTTGAGCCTTGTGCCCTGAGGCTTTTACTCCAGAATTTTTACCTGGATGTTTTTAAAATAAACTTTACTGTTGGGATCATGACCCTGCAATGCAAAGGTGCCGCTGGAGAGCACACGTCCTTTCATATCATTCGGGCGTTGCACATTGTCAGGCTCGGTATATTCAACAGTTGTTTTACCATTCACTTTAACAGTCACTTTCTTTCCCCGCACAATGATCTCTTCAGTGAACCAGACATTATCCTTCACCAACTGCTCTTTCACATCCTGAACGGCATACAGGCCTCCGGTTCTTCGCCAGTCGGTATGCGTGTTATTTACCTGCACTTCATATCCCTTCGATGGCCAGCCTGATTCCTGGTAAGCGGTATGAAAATAAATGCCGGAGTTGGAACCGGGCCTGGTCATAACCTCGGCCTTGAAATCGAAGTTCTTGAAATCGTGGTTCTGTACATTCCCGTTATAAAACAGATGGGCTGTATTCCCGTGGACAATGATCATTCCACTGTCAACTGTAAAAGTTCCGGCGTTCTCCCCTACTTTCCAGTCGGTAAGCGTCTTGCCATCAAACAGGGAGATCCATCCTTTTGATTGCTTTTGCGCAAAACCGGCGAAGGTCAGTAAACAACAGGCAAGCAGTAAGCTATAAGATATCTTTCTCATTGTTATCATTTGCATGAAGGTAGGAGTTTAGCAAATCAAAAGGTCAGGGCACAAGGTTCAGGGATAAAGGCACAGGAAAAACAAAAGGCTCAAGGTGCAAGCGTCTGCCTGTACCTTGAGCCTTGTTCCTTGAGATCTGGTGGCTTAGCTTTTCTTATTCTCTTTATACCGCTTGTCGGGGGTACCATTTTTCTTCATGTGCTTGGTGGTATCGGCAGCGGCCTTATTTGCCTTGTAACGCATATCGGGCGAGCCATCCTTCTTTTTAGGTGCTGTGTCTTTTTTAGCAGGAGCGGCTTGTTCCTTTTTAGCACCTTGTTTTTTAGCAGGGGCTGTTTGGGCAAAATTCATTCCGGCAAATGCAAGCAAAAAGCAAACAACGAAAACGACTTTTTTCATGATACTTAATTTTTAAAGTGAAAGGGACCAAAACTTATCTATCAAATATAAATCCAATTGACCATCCAAAAATTGCATTAACTTCCTATTAAAAAATAACCTTGCCGTCCATAGCAGAACGTATCCAACACTTTAACAGTAATCGCCTGCCTTTTTATACGCGTCTTAAGTACCGGGCCATGGCCAGAGATCCGTTTTACTTTTTCAGGGGCACCGCCCATTTGTTTTATGAAGACCTTGCCGGCGCCAATACCCTGCCGGCTTTGCCGCTGTCATGGGTTTGCGGCGACCTGCACCTGGAGAACTTTGGTAGTTACAAGGGTGATAACCGGTTGGTATACTTCGACCTGAACGATTTTGACGAGGCTACCCTGGCGCCCGCCACCTGGGAACTGGCCCGCATGGTGACCAGTATTTTTGTAGGCCTGTATACCATGGGCCTGGGCGCCCCGGAAACCAACAACATGGCGCTGTTGTTCCTGAAGTCGTATGCACTGGTGTTAAGTAAGGGCCGGTCGCGGTACATTGAACCGCAAACCGCTAAAGGCATTGTAAAATCCTTCCTGTTAAAAGTAGGGGAACGCAAACAAAAAGACCTGGTAAGGGAACGCACCATCAGGAAGAACGGGGACATTGGCCTGCTGATTGATAACAAACGGCTGTTCCCTATTGATGATCCATCACTTACAAAAAAACTGGCTGCCTTTGTAGATGGTTGGATGGTGAATATTCATCATCACCGCTTCCAGGTTATAGATGCGGGTTTTCGAATAGCCGGAACTGGCAGTCTGGGCGTTAAACGCTATCTTTTTTTGCTGGAACGGTTACATGGCGAACGGAAATACCTGTTGCTGGATATGAAACAGGCGCAACCCTCCTGCCTGCAATCGCATTTCCCCAACCAGCAACCCACCTGGTTATCGGAGGCGGCCAGGGTGGTAGGTGTGCAGGAACGCATGCAAAATATTTCACCTGCGCTGTTGCGACCGGTGCTTTTCAACAACGAATCGTACGTGATAAAAGAAATGCAACCCACAGCCGATAAAATAAACTTCGCCACCCTGGAAAACAGGTTCGATGATATGGAGGATGTGCTGGAAAATATGGCCCTGCTTACGGCTTCTGCCCAGCTAAGAAGTTCGGGCAGGCAGGGTTCGGCCAATGCGGATGAACTGATGGCCTTTGCCCGCGATGCAGCCTGGGTTCCATCCATTATTGAATACGCCAGCCAGTATGCCAACCAGGTAAAAGCTGATTATAACCAATACCTGGCGGCTTATACAGCTGGTCATTTTGAGAAATAATTTAGCGTTTGCCTACCCAATGCGGATAAATGGGAATTTGCTCACTCACTGCATCCAATTGTAATACATGTTCCGGTGATAAACTCCAGCCGGTGGCATCCAGGTTCTGCAGCAACTGTTTTTCATTGCGGGCGCCAATTACAATGTTCGAAACGGTGGGCTTATTCAGCAACCAGTTGATGGCAACCTGGGACACCGATCTGCCCGTTTCCCCTGCAACCTGCTCCAGCACATCTATTACATTATACAGGTGCTCGTCTGTCACCGGTGGCGCTTTTACCAATCCACCTGCTTTTATGCGCCCTTCCGGCAACGGATCATTCCTTCTGATCTTACCGGTTAAGCGTCCCCAGCCCAGCGGGCTCCAAACCATCAGTCCCAGCCCCTGGTCTTGCAGCAAGGGCATTAATTCCTGTTCATAATCGCGCCCGATAAGGGAATAATATCCCTGGTAGATCACGTATTTCTCCAGGTTGTTACGTTCTGAAAGGGCCAGCGATTTCATAAGCTGCCAGGCAGTGAAGTTGGAGGCGCCAATATATCTTACTTTTCCACTGGTAACCAGGTAATCTAAAGTACGTAGTGTTTCTTCAACGGGCGTTTCCTCATCAAAGGCATGCATAAAGTATACGTCTATGTAATCAGTTCCCAACCGTTTGAGACTGTCTTCTGCGGCTTTAATAAGATGATAACGGGAAGAACCTTTGTCATTGGCGGCTTCACTCATATTAAAGGAGGCCTTGGTAGCGAGGAGCACTTTATCGCGACGGCCTTTTATGGCGGCGCCTAAAATTTCTTCGGAGGCGCCTTGCGAGTACACATTCGCGGTATCAAAAAAGTTCATGCCCCGTTCAAGGCTGATGTCCACCAGGCGCGTTGCCTCTTTTATATCTGTTTCGCCCCAGCGTTTAAAAAACTCATTGGTGCCGCCAAATGTTGCGGTGCCTAAACTTAAAACCGGTACTTTTAATCCCGACCTGCCTAAATTTCTGTATTCCATTTTCTGTGTATTTATCACAAAATTCAATACAGGGCTGGCGGCAAAAAAGGACATTTATCACGAATATGATGTGACAATTATCACGCGCTTGCCAGGCGGCTCAGGGTTTCGCGGGAAACGCCCAGGAAGGAAGCGATCAATGATTTGGGAACACGTTGAATAAGGCCGGGATAATTCGAGACCAGTTTTTCATACTGTTCTTTAACGGAACAGCTGATCAAACATAAGATCCGGCGTTGAAACTGAATATAACTAGCGGTTGTTTGCTTTCTGAAGAAGTGTTCCATTTTCTGCAACCCGCGACAAAGCTTTTCGCGGTTGTGTAAGGTAATAAACAAGGTATCACAATCTTCCAGGCAATCCACCTGCAGCGTGGCAGTTGTTTGATTATGATAGGCCTGCGGATCCGTGATCCAACAGTGCTCCATTCCGAATTGAACGATGTGCTCTTTACCCTCCGAGTCTATGTGGCATACTTTCATGAGCCCGCTGAGCAGAAAGTAGTCATTATGCACATACTCCCCTTCCCGGATGATGATCTGGTGCTTTTTAAATTTTTTAGGAGTAAAGTGCGACAGCACCAATGCAAACTCTTCATCGGTCAACGATACGAACTCCTCAATTTGTTGCCGTAACACGTTACTCATAATACTATAATTATTGAATCATTATCTGTTACTTCTTTTAATCACCAAAAAGTTAACTGCAAATTGAAAGGCAATAAACCCGATGATAAATATATTTACAATGGCGCCGGTGGCGGGATTGTTGGTAAATGCCATCCAGATGGCGGTCAATCCGAGCACCGCCATGACAATGGTGAATAACATGATCGAATTGTACTTTGACGGCAAAAACATCATACTGCAAAAAACCATCATCGCAAAACCATAGGCCGCCAATACCAGGTATTTATCCATGAAAGAGTATGCAAACATTAATAAACCGGCAAGTAAAACAACCAGGGCTACTGCTACAAAATTAGAGCTCATTTTTTCCTGTTTGTTCAGCAGGAACTTGCCGTAGGAATTAAACCTGAGAAACAGGTTGCTGATGGGTTTTATAACCCAGGTTGAGAATGCAAACAAGGCGAGCAAGATGATCACCGGAATAAGAATTGGCCGTAAGCCCGGATTGGCATCAGCCAGTTTGTTTAATGCCTGGTTGCCAAACCAAAGTCCCAATAATATACCCCATTGGTACTTTGCTGCCATGTTACCGATCCAGAATGAAAATTTCAGGAACACCCGGTATACGGGGTTGCTTGCCTTCAACGCTTCGATCATGCCTCGTTGCGCATACTCAAAATTGGGTTCGTTCTTCAGGGCTTCCTTGAAGTGCTTCAGGGCTTTTTGATGATCGCCTTTTTCCAGCAATCCCCAGCCGTAATTGGCATGGGTATAGGCGTTATTTGGATCATTTCTTAAAGCGCCTTCAATCGTAGCAAATGATTCTTCTTTTCTATTCAGCTTTATTAAGACCGTGCTTCTTACATTCAGCGCCAGCAGGTCTTCGGGGTCAATTTCCAGCGCCTGATTGGCCAGGCGTAACGATTCATCATATTGCTTGCGCGCCAGTTTTATATTCGCGAACCAGGCAAAATAATCTGCGGTATAAGGATCGAGGGATATAGCCTGTTGAATGCTTTTCTCCCCATCATCATATTTATCTTTCTGAATATCGATGCGCGATTTAATAAAGAATAAATGCGCAGTATCGGGTGCAAGGCCAATAGCATCTTCAATAATACTGGCAGACTCCTCTACTTTGTCCTGCGCCAGGTTCAATTCCGACAATAACGCCAGGTATTGAATATTGGTGGGTTCCTGTGCCAGTAGTTGTCTCAGGATCTTTTCTGCTGCGTCGTACTTCCTTTGTTGAATAAGAATACCAACCTTCGATAGACTATGCTCCGTCATGTCACTTTTTTAATTTTAAATAGGATAGGATATCGTCATATAAACCGGAATCGTTGGCAAACATGGCAAAATTCTTGGCGGTCATGAACCATTCCTGGGTACTTGCTTTATGTTTTTTAACGGCATTCAGCAGGTCTTTTGTTTCAATAGGCTTTGGGATACCGTCGGTGAAAGAAGATTCCAGTTTTAGTTCTATGGCTATGTCAATGATGGCGTCAATATCGGCGCCGGAATAGTGCTCCGTCTTTTTCGCCAGTTGAGCATAGTCGATGGTATCGATTGGTTTATTTTTAAGTTTTAACTGTAATATCGATTCCCGGGTGGTTTCATCCGGTGGCGGCACAAACACAATGCGGTCGAAACGGCCCGGTCTTCTGAAGGCAGGGTCCAGGTTCCAGGGGGTGTTGGTTGCACCGATTATCAATACCCCTTCATTGCTGGTATCTATACCGTCCAGCTCCTGCAAAAATTGATTGATGAGGTGGCGGCCGGCCGATTGTTTCATATCGCTTCTGCTGGCGCCCAGCGCATCAATTTCATCGATGAATAAAATACAGGGCGTATTATCCCGGGCCAGCTCAAATATTTCATGCAGGTTTTTCTCACTGTTCCCGATCCACATGTCCAGGATATCGTTCAGTCCTACACTGATGAATCTGGCATTTACCTGCCCCGCCGTTGCTTTTGCCAAAAAGGTTTTGCCGCATCCGGGCGGGCCGTATAATAAGATTCCACCGCCGATCTTTTTGCCATATGCCTTATACAGTTCGGGATGCATCAACGGCTTTATGATCTTCAGCTCGATCTCCTTTTTCACGGCATCCATTCCACCCACATCACTGAAATTGATGGATGGCTTTTGTAAAAAGCGGCTGTCATATTCGTCTTCCTCCTCTTCGTCTGGCTCGGGACGGCCACCTTTTACCCGTAAATGACTATCCAGTTCCTCATCGAAGAAATTGGGGTCAAGTGACAATACCTTTTTATAGGTTTCAATAGCGCGGGCAATGGAGTTTTCTTTTAGCAGTCCTTTAGCATACCAGGTAAGGGCCTCTACGTCCTGGTGACCGCTTTCAATAAATTCTTCCAGAATTACATTACAGGCGGAATAATTGCCTTTTTTGTAGAAAACCTTTGCCAGCCCAATGGTGGCTTTTGTATCGCGACGTGATGATTTTAAGATCAGGGTGTATTCAGCTTCCGCTTCCTCCAGGTGGTTCAGTCCCAGCAATGTATCGGCCAGCAACAACCTCAACGGCGTATTGTTGGGCGAATGGCGCAAGGCTTCCCGCAAACTTTCAATGGTATTCTCGTTCATTATGCAATTTGTATTACTATCGATGTAAATATTTATTAATGGAACGTTAAAACCGCCCGCAGACGGCCGCACCCCGCTTCTGATCCCAAAACGGGCGAAATATACAAAATAGCCGGTTACCACTGTTATTTTACGGGGTAATATTCGTTGTATCTTCAGTACCTAATCAACATTGAACATGATAATCACCTGTAAGAAACTATTATTGCCTGCCTTTTTATATTGCTGCAGCCTGGTGGCGAATGCTCAGGACAATCGCTCAACCGATACCAGTATAATAGCCGATGGCGCCACCCCGCGTTTGATTGCCCGGCAATTCAGTTTTACCGAAGGCCCGGCTACCGACAGCAAAGGGAATGTCTTTTTTACCGATCAGCCCAATAACAAGATCTGGAAATACAGCATCGATGGTCACTTATCAATTTTTCTGGACAGCGCCGGCCGCTCGAACGGCATGTATTTCGACAGGAACGGCAACCTCATCTCCTGCGCCGATGAACAAAACCAGCTTTGGTCAATTGACCGGAAGAAAAAAATTAAAGTGCTGATAAACGATCTGGATGGCAAAAAACTGAATGGCCCTAATGATGTGTGGGTGTCGCCGGGTGGTAATATTTATTTCACCGATCCTTATTATCAGCGCACGTGGTGGACGAGGACCAAACCCGAAATGGAAGCAGAGAAAGTATATGTACTGCTGCGTGGCAGCAAAACCCCGCAACCATTAATTGACAGTATGAAACGCCCCAATGGCATTGTAGGCTCACTCGATGGAACTCAATTGTACGTATCAGACCTCAACGGCAATAAAACATATCGTTACACCATTAATAAAGACGGTTCTTTAAGCAATGGAGAATTATTTGTCAATCTTGGCTCTGATGGCATGACGATGGACAACAAGGGGAATATCTACCTCACAGGCAAGGGCGTTACTGTTTTCAACAGTCAGGGCAAGCAAATAGCGCATATCGATATTCCTGAAAAATGGACAGCCAATGTTGCATTTTATGGTAAACAGCGAAACAAATTATTCATCACTGCATCGGAGGCTATTTATGAATTAGAGATGAAAGTAAAAGGAGTTGAGTAAACGCAGAATTATGATCTATATCATAACCGAAAGCATTCATTAGAATGCTTTTTTTATTAAATTTAGTTAAGCATTTACTTCCAAAACTCAAAGCCGGTGTTATTCAATTCGCTTGCCTTTCTGGTTTTCCTGCCCATTGTGTTTGGCCTATATTGGTTCGTATTCAATAAGCGCCTGCGTTGGCAAAATGGGTTGTTGCTTGTTGCCAGTTATTTCTTCTATGGCTGGTGGAGCTGGAAATTTATGACGTTACTTTCGGTAAGCACTTTCCTTGATTATGTTTACGGCTTTTCTGTTGCCTCGCCTAACCGAAAAAGAGCACGGCTGTTTTTATGGTTGAGCGTTATTAATAACCTGGGCATTCTGGCCGTGTTCAAGTATTACAACTTTTTTGCGCTGCAATTTCAAAAAGGTTTTGAAACGCTGGGTGTACACTTACACCCCACCTTATTGCAGATCGCATTGCCCATCGGCATTTCCTTTTACACCTTCCACGGCATGTCGTATGTGTTTGATATTTATAGAGGAAAACAAAAGCCCATCTCCAATTTTATTGAGTATGCCGTATTCGTTTCCTTTTTCCCATTACTGGTAGCCGGGCCCATTGAACGCGCTACGCACCTGTTGCCGCAGGTACAACAAAAAAGGATCTTCAGTTACAGACAGGCTGCCGAAGGCTGCCGGTTGATCTTGTGGGGCATGTTCAAGAAAGTAGTAGTGGCAGACAGCCTTGCGGTAATAGTCAATACTATATTCAACAACTACACCGAACATAACGGTATTACCCTTATACTGGGCGCTATCGCTTTTTCATTTCAGATCTATGGCGACTTTAGCGGGTATTCAGACATTGCCCTGGGCACGGCCAAACTATTCGGGTTTGAACTGTTAAGCAATTTCAAATTCCCCTATTTTTCAAGGGACATTGCCGAGTTCTGGCGTAGATGGCATATTTCACTCTCCTCCTGGTTCAGGGATTACCTGTATATTCCACTGGGTGGTTCAAAGGATGGTAAAGCGAAAGCAGTAAGAAATACTTTTATCATTTTTCTGGTTAGCGGGTTCTGGCATGGCGCCAGCTGGAATTTTATTGCCTGGGGATTTATTCATGCCTGTGGGTTCCTGCCATTGTTATTATTAAACCGCAACCGCACGCACGTAAACGAAGTGGTGGCCGCCGACCGGTTATTTCCCAATGGTAAAGAGTTGCTGCAAATGTTTACCACGTTTTGCTTTGTAACCTTTGCCTGGATCTTCTTCCGCATCCACGACATGGGCCAGGCTGTTGATTACACAAAAAGGATTTTCACCAATTTTCACAACCCGGGGGAAGCGCTCTCCTACTTTTCCATCTTCTATTACATTGTACCGCTGCTGGTGATTGACTGGCAATTCAGAAGAAATGAAAGAAGATTGGAAATAGCAAAGAGGAATGTCTTTATGATCCTGAGCTCAAAGGTAGTGCTGTATACTGTGTATACCCTTACCGCCATATTCCTGCTGAACGCCATTATTCAAAAAGAAAATGTTTCATTCATTTATTTTCAGTTCTAATGAAGAAGCTTATCTTAAAAATAGTGAAGTTGTCAATTATCCCGGTGCTGGTGCTCTTGCTGATAGGGCTTTATCAGGAACAAGACCGGGTAGTGACTTTAAAAAGACAACTATTTGAGCAGTACAAGGGAAAGGTACAATGCCTGATAACAGGTACCAGCCATACATTGAATGGAATAAATCCCACCTTACTCCCCATCAAAACCTTAAACCTGGCAGAAGACGGCAAACCTGTTGAACTGGATATGGAAATAATAGAGAAGAATCTTAACCAGTTACCCCATTTACAATATGTGATCTTCCCGGTTGATTATTTCACTTTTTATTTTACCGGATTGCATGAGGAATCTGCAGCCAAATTGTATCATCACTGGAACCTGAAAGATGGATTTATAAAATCGTATACTTTTAAAAGATATCATGCCCTTACCTGTGGTTTTTTGCTCAATGAACACAACACCCTCGATCAATACGATACCATTATGGGCTACAGGGCCGAATTTGAGGATCTTTCAAAAGCAGATCCTGATTATAGATTACACAAATATCAGCGGAAAATAATCGATTGGAATACCTACTGGATAGACACAAGCAGCGCCGGGAAGATCTATAAAAGGTTCGAGGGCTTTATTTCCATGCTTCAACAAAAACAAATTCAAACCATATTGGTAACCATGCCGGTTTGCCAACAGTTCTATTCCTACCTCGATACCAACCTGGTTAAAAAGAACAATCAGTTAATCAACAACCTCCTTCATAACACCAGGGCTAAATACATTAACCTGCAAAACTACCCTTCCCTGGCAGCGGATAGCCTGTTCTTCGATATTGATCACTTAAACGACAAAGGCGCCACTATTGCCACTGCCATCATTAAAGATTCTATAATCAAATCTTTTTCATCTGAATATCACGAAACGCAATTCGCATCGGCTAACCCACATGCACCTGAAAACAGGCCAAAATGAGTGAATAGAAGGTAAAGAGCCGGCAAGCATTGTTTGCAAATTATAAGTTAGTTGTGCAATCATTAATCATCAATTCTTGCCAATGGAAAAAAATTTACCTTTTGCAAAAGGGCCATATTCCCGTGCAAAAAACGAGGTCCTTCGGTTCTTCTCTCTTTTATTGCTTTTGTCGGGTTTCCAGATTGCTTCGGCAACAACTATCCCCGTAACCTCCCTCCCTGAACTGCAAACTGCCATTAACAACGCAGCTCCCGGCGATGTGATCATTCTTGCCAATGGCGTATACACGGCAACGACCGATATCACCATCAATAAAAAAGGGACTGCAGCGCAACCCATCACCATTGCAGCACAGTCAATCGGGGGCGCTGAGATCACCGGCTCAGGGGGTTTTAGTATAGTAAGCCCGGCTGCCTACATCATCATCAAAGGCTTTACATTTACTCATGCGGCCAACCACGCCAAAATGGCCAGTGGCACCAGTTTCTGCCGCTGGACAAGAAATACTTTTGAAACACCGGGTGAAGGGGAGTACCTGCTGCTGAATGGCAATGACCACGAAGTAGATTATAACACCTTTCAGAATAAAAGTAATCTCGGTCGCTTTATAGCGGTGCGGGGTTCCGGCAGTCAGATCGCACAAAGACTCTGGATCCATCACAACTATTTCTATAAACAATTGCCCGGTGGTGGCAATGGCGCTGAAACGCTGCAATTTGGCTTGAGTGGGTACAGCCTTTCATCGAGCAACAGCGTTATCGAGCATAACGTGTTTGAGGAATGTGATGGGGAGAATGAGCTTATCTCTGTCAAAGCCTCGGCCCTGACCATCCGCTATAATACCATCCGTAATTGTCCTGCACAGTTCACGCTCCGGCATGGCAACCATTCCCAGGTATATGGTAATTATTTCAGCAATACACCGGGCCTGCGCATCTTTGGCGACGATCATGTGATTTTCAGCAATTATTTTGAGAATTGCAGTACTGCGCTGGATATCGGGAACGGTGATGGCGAGGTAGCAGATGGTGCTCCCTTAACAAGCCACGACCGGCCTGATCGCATACTCATCGCCTTTAACACGCTTGTCAATTGCAGCAGCAATTTCAAGCAGGGCGGACGTACAGGCGGTTTGGGCGCTACATTTGTTACAGTGGCCAATAATATTGTTCAGGGTGGTGGCGCGGCGGCTTCTATCGCCGGCCCCTATACCAATCCTGTATGGACAGGCAATATTCTTTTCAATGTAAGCGGCCCGGGCGCTATGCCCGCTTCAGGATATACTATCACTGATCCCCTGCTGGCAAGGGATATCACAGGTACTTATCATCTTCAAACCGGCAGCCCCGCCATCAATGCCATCACAGATAGCTTTCCCGCAGTAGTGGCAGATATGGATGGGCAGCCGCGTACGGCGCCCTTCGACATTGGCGCCGATGAAGTTTCCCAGGCGCCTGTCACCGCCCGCCTGCTCAATCCTGCAGATGTGGGCGCCCATGCAGCAGGCGATGTGCCGGTGGCCAGCTTTACGGCCCCTGCCAATAAAGCGATCGTTGATGCAGGCGCTAACATTCCACTCATCGTTGATGCCCTTTCGTTCAGCGGCGCCATTTCAAAAATAGCGTTCTCCGTAGATGGTGTAACAATCGGCGAAGATACTATGGCGCCTTATTCCATGAATTGGATAGCGGTGGAAGGCGCACACACGATCACTGCTATAGCAACGGACAATAACGGAAAAGAGAGCCTCCCCGCTGCTGTTCTCGTGACCGTAAACCCGGCCGGTTCACACCTCAACATCACGTCCCCGGTTAGTGGCTCCGGGTTCACAGCCCCCGCTTCCATCGCGATCAATGTAGCGGCAACAGATGATAGTTCAACCATTACAACAATTGAATTCTTCAATGGGGCTACCAGCCTGGGCAAGGACTCTGTTGCTCCTTATGCTTTTACCTGGACGAATGTAGCTGCCGGTAATTATACGCTGCAGGCCAAAGCTACCAATGCACTCAATAAAACAAGTCTTTCAGTGCCGGTGAGCATTACTGTACATGCAGCCCCCGTTACATCGTTCGATATAACTGATAATGGCGGCGCTGTTACTGCACAATATCCCAATACGTCCAAACCTGCTGAAGACGTGCCAAGCCTGATCGATAACAATAGATCTTCAAAATATTTCCGCAGTGGCAGGAATGTATTGTGGGTCCAATACAGATCAACGGTGCCTGCCATCGTTGTAAAATATACCCTCACTTCGGCTAATGATGTACCTGGCCGCGATCCCAGCGACTGGAATTTACAGGGTTCCAACAATGGTACCGACTGGACAACCTTGGATACCCGCACAGGGGAAAGTTTTTCGTCGAGGTTACTTACAAAAACCTATACGTTCAACAATGCAACGGCTTATCAGTATTACCGGTTGAACATTACCAATAATAGCGCAGCCCTGGCTACAACGGGTACACAGTTTGCGGAATGGGAGCTTTTTGAAAGAAGAACACAAACCATTTCATTCGAAAACATTGGTGATACCACGTATGGTGTTGAACCCATTGTATTGGCTGCAACAGCCAGTTCCGGACTTCCGGTAAGGTTTGAAGTAGGTTCAGGACCAGCCAGTATCTATGATTCCTTATTGACAATAACCGGCGCAGGAACGATCACGGTACGCGCCATCCAGGAAGGAAATGAGAATTATTTTCCTGATACGGCTGAACAAACTTTCATGGTCAGCAAAGCCATGCAGACTATTTCATTCGACCCGGTTGAGACAAAGACATTTGGTGATGGCGCCTTTGACTTGTCTGCTACATCCGACGCAGGTTTGCCCGTTACCTTTGAATTAGTGTCGGGCCCGGTAACAATCAATGGCACTACCGTTACCATCAATGGAGCGGGCACGGCTACCATTAGGGCTATACAGGCAGGAGATGAAAATTATGAAGCAGCTTTCAGCGAGCAGGTAATTACCATTAATAAAGCGGCGCAAACGATTTCCTTTACCGCCATTACGCCCAGCAAGAGTACAGATTCCGTACAATTAACAGCCACCGCTTCATCGGGTTTGCCGGTATCCTATTCCATTGTTTCCGGCCCGGGAATAATTCATAACAATACACTCTCCTTTACCGGTGAGGGCAATGTGGTGATACGCGCCAGTGAACCCGGTAATGAAAATTATCTGCCTGCCGATCCGGTTAACCAAACCGTGCTTGTTTTTGCAGCCGATGAAAAGAAGGATTGCGTAAAGATCAGGATCTACCCGAATCCTACGCATGGCCGGTTGAAAGTGAAGCTGGACAACAGGCAGCACGATAAACAATATACGCTTATCATTTATAATAGCAGCGGCAATCCGGTTCAATCAACAGTTATCCAAAAAAATCAATTCCAGTTTGAAGTAGAGTTTAACCTTACGAATTATCAGAATGGTATTTACTACCTGTATATATTCGATGGGACCACCACCTATGTTCGACTGATCAGAAAAGACTAGTACCTGAATAAATTTCTCATATGATGAAACATCCCGCATTTATTTTAGTAAGCAGTTTTCTTTTTAACTCCGTCCTAATGTATGGTCAAAACGTTGATAAGGAGGCCGCGGCAGAACATTCCATGATCAATTTAAAAGAAGAAAAAAGCGCCACGCATACCCTGCATCCCGATGCACAATGGTTTCCTGAAGCAGGACTTGGTTTATTCATTCATTGGGGTTTGGCATCTGTAAAAAATATGGACATTTCGTGGCCCATGATCCCGGGCAGAGCGCTTGCCAATAAGAAACTGGATTCTGGTGAACTGGCACGGGTAGTTCGCGAAAAAGATTATAACCTTACCGGTAAGCCACCTGCCATTACCCCGAACGAATATTGGGCAATGGCAAAGGATTTCAATCCGCAACATTATGATCCTGATAAATGGATAAAAGCAGCAAAGGAAGCAGGCTTTCAGTACGTAGTGCTAACAACCCGGCATCACGAAGGATTTGCTTTATGGCCGAGTGAATATGGCGATTTCAGCACAAAAAATTTTATTGGTGGAAGGGATCTCCTGAAGTCTTATGTGGATGCCGTTCGCAAATATGGATTGAAACTGGGATTTTATTATTCTCCGCCCAACTGGTATTTCGACCGGGAATACATGAGTTTCATTTACGGCAAGGCTTATACAACGAACCCGGATTTACCAAAAGTGGATGGCGATCTTAATCCAAGAACGGTGAGCAGAACAGCAGAGGAAATTAAACAACACCAGGCAGCCTATGCAATGATGGTTAAAAAACAAATTGAAGAACTGCTCACCCGTTATGGAAAAATTGACCTGCTCTGGTTCGATGGAAAACCACCTGTTCCCAATGCCACTGAAATAATATCGCAGGAGGAGATCCGACAACTACAGCCAGGCATTGTTATCAATCCCCGCCTGCATGGCAAAGGAGATTATATCACCTTCGAACGTAATCCGCCCAAACAGGATCCCGGTGATACCTGGGCAGAGTTTTGCAATACCTGGACAAACAGCTGGGCCAACAGCAATACCCAACCTTTTCGTTCCAATGCCTTTGCATTAGGGGAATTTGTTTCGGCACGGGCCTGGGGCGTGAATTATTTGTTAGGTGTAGGCCCTACTGCCGATGGTGTATTTCCACAGGCTGTATACGACAACATGAAAGTAGTGGCTGACTGGATGAAAAAGAATGGCCGCGCGGTTCAACAGGTGCAGCAATTGCCGGCAGGTGAATGGGCATCGGTACCGGCCACCGCAAAAAATAATTACCGGTATCTGTTCGCCATTCCTGAATTTAAAAACGGAAGCAAGTATGATGCAGATCGCTTACCCGCAAAAGATACGGTAATTTCATTAACAACGCCCCTGACACCAGGATCTGTTTCCTTAGCAGGTTCAGGAAAAAACTTACATTTCAGGCACGAAGGAGGACAGGTTATTATTGATTTACCGGCCAGCGTTCGTTCTAACCTGGTTGATGTAATTGAAGTAGCATTAAAAAAATAGAATATCATTATGAGTTTGCTTTCCTTTAAAAAGCTTTGTTGTATTACGGTTTCCTGGATGTTACTGATAGCTGCCAACGCACAGGATAGGCTTTCTAAATATATTTTAACTCCTAAAGAAAGTCCGCAACCGAAGATAAACGGATCCCAGGTGTTTGGGGTTCGTCCCGGTCACCAGATATTATTTACCATTCCTGCTACAGGAACAAGACCCATGAGTTTTTCTGCAGACAATCTTCCAAAGGGCGTTACGGTTGATGCAACAACCGGACAGTTCTCTGGTTCTATTTCAAAGCCCGGAGAATATACGCTTACGCTGCATGCAAAAAATAAACTGGGCGCCACCAAACGTTCTTTCAAAATTGTAGTAGGTGAAACGATTGCATTGACCCCGCCTATGGGCTGGAATAGCTGGAATATCTATGCATCAAAAGTTACCCAGGAACTGGTGCTGGCCAATGCAAAAGCGATGGCAGGCAGCGGGTTGATCAATCACGGCTGGTGTTATATGAACATCGATGATGTATGGCAGGGAAAAAGAGGCGGCGAATTTGGTGGCATACTTCCCGACTCAACCACTTTTCCCAATATGCAGGCGTTGGTAAATGATATTCACCAGCTGGGCTTGAAAGCAGGCATCTACTCTACCCCGTGGGTTGAATCATATGGCCATCATATTGGGGGATCCGCCATCAATGCGGAAGGTACATTTGTGAGGACCACAGAAAATGTTCCCCGCAATAAAAAACAATTGCCGTATGCCATTGGCCAGTATATTTTCTGGGATAAAGATGTAAAGCAATGGGCTACATGGGGTTTTGATTATTTAAAGTATGACTGGAACCCGATTGAGTTTACTGAAACCAAAGCCATGTACGACCTGCTCCGCAACAGTGGTCGTGATGTTGTTTTCAGTCTCTCCAACAGTACGCCGTTTGCCAGCATTAATGAACTTTCAAAAATTGCCAATACCTGGAGAACCGGTGGCGACATAAGAGACAGTTGGAAAAGTTTGAAGAGCCGGTTGCTTACCCAGGATAAATGGGCGCTTTATGCATCACCCGGACACTGGAATGATCCCGACATGATGATCGTTGGTTGGGTTGGCTGGGGTAAAGGTCCTTACCCAACACACCTTACACCAGATGAGCAATATGCGCATATGAGCGCCTGGTGTTTACAATCTGTTCCCTTGTTGTTAGGTTGCGATCTAACCAAACTCGATGCTTTTACTTTAAGTCTGTTAACGAACGATGAAGTGCTTGCAGTCAACCAGGACCCGTTGGGCAAACAGGCAACCATTGTTTCTAAAACAGATTCCTGCGGGGTATTGGCAAAAGACCTGGCAGATGGAAGCAAGGCAGCCGGATTGTTCAATGTAACAGATAGTGTTACGAGAAAGCTTACGGTAAAATGGAGTGACCTTGGCATTCAGGGAGCCTGTATTGTTCGCGATCTTTGGCGACAAAAAGACCTGGGCGTTTATAAAGATGAATTTTCTGCCGAAGTACCACCACACGGCGTAGTAATGATCGGTATTCGTAAAGTAAAATAAATACAAGGTAAAAGAAGCCCTCGAAGTCAGGGCTTCTTTTTTTATTTTTAATCCATCCCCTGCAATGTTCCATTAGGACCTACTACCATAGCAGGCTTGCGCAAAGAGATATGGATAGGTAATTCTTCCAGTGGATGAACGTTGTCCTTATCAGCTTCCGACAGATTGGCCATTTCCAGCCGGTCGATATCAGCCCCGTATGACCGTTCACCCAACAAATTATAGATAGCAGGATAAGCCAGTTGCAAATACTGCCCTTCGTTATGTCGGGAACATAAAGGGTGATATATTATAAGAGATGTATCATCAGGGTCATCGCTGGCAAAAGAAAAAAAGAATTCGGCCGGATGGATATTCATGCTCTCTATTTGTTTTTCCAACAGAAAATCAATTGGCATAGGATCTTCCAACGCACCGATCTGCCAGCCTGGTATTTCAGGCGCTGTGGCCACAAAGGTATCGACCTTTTTAAAATGCATGGCTCTACCATTTACGGTGATAGTCAATTTGGGGAATCCTTTCCCTGTATCAGGCAGTGATACGCTGTATTCAAAGAACTTGTAATAGGCGCGTAAATGCGCATTCAATTCACATAACCAGTAGGTTGCTTCTTTTTTTGTTTTATTATGCAGATCGAGATATTCCTTGTTGTTACGTTTGAACCACTCCCAAAAATGCCGCTTCGATAACTTGCTCATATCAAATGTTTGTAATTGAACAAAAGGGGAATTCCGCCCCGAACAGGTCGGGACGGAATTCATAAGCATTACAAAGATACGGCCAATATTCCTTCATTACCCGGAACATCGGTGGCAATGGCGGTGATCTTTGTACCGGCCAGCGGGTTGTTAGCCTGCGTGGCGGTGTAGATCCAATCAAGTCCATTGATGTCTTGCTCTGCTTTGCCTTCTTCCAGTAGGGTGCCGTTGGCAGCATAGATCTCCACCTGTACACTTACTACGCGAAAATCATCGACTGCACGAACAACGATCTTGTCGCCAGTTGCGCCTTTGTATTTACGCGTATTGATGCTTTTAACATGGGGTGGATTCAGGAAATCTTCCAGCGCCCTGCTGTAGACGTTCTGCCTGGGCCGCAGTACAGTGGCATAGGCTTCCGCCATGCTTTTGTCTGTACTTTTAATAATTGTCCTTGCATACCTCGAAGCAAGCAGGAATTTTTCCTGTGTTTCGGCTTGTTTGGAGTTTGGATCTCCTTTACGTTTTCTAGGCGCCTTAGCGACTATTGTTTTGCCCTGCCACTCGCGAAATACGAGTTCTTTATTGAGGGTTCCACTAATCCGGCCTGTTACCAGGCTATTGTCAGAGTGAGCCATAAGTCACACGTTTAAATGGTGAAAAAATCGGTGTCGGTCGAAAGCCGCTGTCGTGGAGAGGGTTCACAGATCCGCTCTTTCTGTTAGCCCTGAGCGAAACTCCATTTCGGCGACTGATGACACAAATGTAGAACAGCTTTCAACCATATTTTTTCCAGATGTGACGGTGTTTTGGTTTCGATGTGACGGGCTTCGGAAACCGGTGTGACGTTTGGTAATTTCTCCTCGGAAATGCCATTTCTGGTGGGACGGTGTTGGGAAAATGGTGTGATGAAATGCAACACTTCCGTGATGTTTGACATTTTACCACTCGTTCACCTCTAATTTACCTCGGAATCACCTCTAATTCACCTCGGGGCGACCTCGGGGTCACCTCAGATTTACCTCTGCTCACTTCTGTTCCACCTCGGTTCAACCTCTATGAAACCTCCGGGGCCGAGGACCCAAAGAGGACCCAAAGAGATATCATCAAAGCAGCATTGAGATAGCATGTAAGCCGATCACGCTTTGGGTCATTATTACGCAAATAAGATTTTTACAGGCATTTTTTTTTAAATTGTCAGCCCATTAACCTTCAAGCTTATTCGTTATGCTAAAGCCCTTTTTTGTATGGCAGGATAAAAAATTGATACGACTCGATCCTGTAGATGTGATGTTCCTAAAAACCCAAAAAAATTATACCAGTATCGTTCTATCGAATAATACCTATTTCATGGTACGAACGAGCTTATCAAACGCTTTGAAAAAATTGCCGTCCGATCTGTTTATTAAAACACACCGCTCGTGGGCTGCTTCCATCCTTTATATTGTTAACGTGGAAAGAGATACTTTAAGAGTTGGAGAAGAAGAAATCCCCATTGCCCGGCAATATTACAAGGAAGTGATCGAGCAGTTGAATGTGATTGAGTGACCGCTAAAAATACTACTACTGACCACTCAATAGCTGCATGATCTCCTGCATATGCATGACCAGTTCTTTTTGTTTTGTGATGGCCAACGGAGCAATCAGGGCATCTACCTGGTCGTTAGACGCCCGGTTTAAATTATGAAACACTTTAAGGCCTTTTTCTGACAATGCCAGCAATGAAACCCGGGCATCGGTAGAAAAGTTCTCCTTATTTACAAGACCGTCCTTTTCAAACTTCTTCAGAATGCGGCTAACATAGCCCTTATCCATATTCAGGATGGATACAATTTGCGATGCGCTTATTTGTTTCCCGGTATAGATCTCGTACAAAATGCGCGCTTCAGCCAGCGAATAGTTGCTATCCAGCAGATGACCATCCAGCAAACCGATCAACCGGGTGTAGAACCGGTTAAACTCCCGGATATCCTGTATCAGTTTTGTTTTATCCTTCATATATTTGTTGACAATGGCAATCAATAATCAGGTTCATTAAGCCAGGTGCAGGTCATAACGCCGTTCAGTAAGGTTTTTACCAAATGATCGGGAAGGCTTTTCTTCAGTCAGTTTGAACCCGAAGCGGGTGTACAAATTAATGGCCGCCTGTTGTTCATCGGTGGTCCATAAATAGGCGTCCTTAACTCTGCATTGTTTCATGAAAGCTATAAATTCAGTCATCAATTTCTTTCCCAGCCCTATTCCTCTATACTCCGGAAGAAGGATAAAGTACCGGAGTTGCAGGCCGGCCGGCCGGTGCTGCGCCAATAGAAAACCTATCATTTTGCCATCATGCTCACACATCCAGATGCGGTCTTTTTCCGGATCATAGTCATGGCCAAATTCGCCCAGCCCGCTCAACACATAAGATTCAAAACTCAACCCGTACCCGTTCTCTTTTGTATACAGATCGCCATGCAGGTACGCTACATAGCCGAGATCACCCGGAAGCAACCTGGTTCTGATAGCGATATCGTTCAAAACAATTGTTTTCATAATATCTCCCTGTTGTTTCTCAATACAAAGAAAACAACATTAGTTGACAATGACAACTATATTTCAAAAATAAATGTCCCTGCCTTCTCTATCCCTAAATAAAACGTCATCCTTTCTATGTATAACCTTTGCAGGTTGCGCCTGTACAGTTTTACAGTTGTTATGATGGTCGTGTATTGAAATTTTGT
>NZ_JBJMLX010000187.1:0-3145 GCF_045805085.1 Niastella sp. | reverse complement strand
TTAATCCGGGGCACTATCGATTCTTCCCGGCACGGACATGAGGGCGGCTACCCGGCCACCATCCGCCACGCCGTTATTGAAGTACAATAATTTCTTATTTATGGGAGGGCAGAGGGCAAAGGGCAAAGAGCAGAAGGCAGAAGGCAGAGATGAAAGGCAGTGGGCAGTAGGAAACAGCCCAGGCCGCAAGCCGTCGCGACCCTTCCTTTATCAACTCTATCAACGCTATCAACTTTTCAACTTGTTAACTCGTCAACTGGTCAACTTGCCACTAATCCAACAACCGGCTAATACAGAATTTCTATATAACCATCCGTTCCATTTACCCGGATGCGTTGCCCGTCCTTAATCAGCCGGGTAGCATTTTCAACCCCCACCACTGCGGGTAAGCCATATTCCCGGGCTATTACGGCCCCGTGGGTCATTAGTCCGCCCACTTCGGTAACCAGTCCTTTTACAGACACAAACAGGGGTGTCCAGCTGGGGTCGGTAAAAACGGTGACCAGGATATCCCCTGCTGAGAGATCGGCGGCTGACATGTCTGTAATAACGCGCGCACGGCCTTCTATAATGCCGGAAGAAACAGGCAGGCCAATAATGGCGCCGGTTGGAAGGTTGTTGCGTTTGTACCGGCCCGTCAGCATTTCACCATCGGAGGTGATAACACGAGGCGGCGTTAGTTTTTCAAACGATTTGAAATCGTTCTTTCGTTGGTGAATGATTGAATGATCCAGTTGGTGGGTGCGAACCACTTCGCGAAATTCTTCAAAGGTGAGAAAGTATACATCTTCTTTTTCATGAATGACGTTGGCCTGAACCAGCTGTTGCGCTTCTTTCAACAGGGCCTGTTTGTAAACGAAGTTGCGGCTAACCATGCGGTATTTGGGATATTCGCGATAGCCCGCGAAATTCCTGATGAGACTGATCATTTCTTTTGTTTCGGCTGCTTTTTGTTCACCCCCTGGTAATGCCGTCAGTCGTTGCAGTAACTCTTTTTCTTTTTGCAAAGCTTCGTGCAGCCCCTGTTCGAATTTGCGTTTGCCGGCGCCTGGTTCCTGGTTTTTGAGGTTAGTGAGGATGAGGGGTACCAGGGTGATTGGTTTTTCGCTCCATCGGGTTCTGGTAATATCAATTTCACCGGCGCAGCGCATCCCGTATTTATTGAGCCAGGCATTGATAGCGTCCCGCGTTTGCGGGCCGCCATGGAGGTGAACCAGTTCATCGAGGAAGTTATCATCTTTTGTTTGTTGCAGATAGTTTATTACTTCAGGATAGGGGCGGATCACGTCTGCCACATCCAGCAACGCCAGCCCCATTTCAGCAGTGACATTATTGGGTACAGATTGAGAGATCGTATCTGCCACGTTTGTTTCCCCTAACCACTCCTTCATTTTTTCATTGAGCCATTGGGCAGCATCCATGGCGGCCAGGATCCCGCTCAGGTTTTGTGTATCTGTCAGGCTTTTCTTTGATTGTTGAATATCTTCCAGGATAAAATCAAATAATCCTGTTCCTGATCTTGTTTGAATGGTTTGTTTTAATATTTCCAGTGATGCTTCACTGTTAGTGATCAGATCAGCAACGATAGCGGGATCGTTTTTCACCTGGGTACGAAAGCCAACTGTTGTAATGGCTTTTTCGCTTTTGCCTGAGTGATCCTCAGGTAACAGTTTTATAAAATCTCCGCGCTCGAGGAGGGTCATTAACGCGTCCTTTAAAAGGGGGTCCTGCCCAAATGTATGTAGGATCGTTTGCCTGGTAGCGGGGGAGGCCAACAGCCCCGTGACATCAACAAATAATCTTCCACCCGCAATTGGCATGGGGCGAGGCGTTGTTATGTTCCAAAAAGCCAGGCCCAGTGGTTTCATGGCATCTGTCATCATTTGATTGTGGCCTACGGATACGTACACATGGTTTTCACCGTCATTTGCTGCAGGTATAGGAAACAGGGTAGTGATCGGCCTGCTCTGCACAATGTAAAACGTATCGTTTACCAGACACCATTCAATATCCTGTGGAGAACCGAAATGAGTTTCTATCTTTCTGCCTGTCTTCTCCAACTGCACAATCTGTTCATCTGTCAGCGTTTGCTTGTTCTGCTGCGCGGCTTCAATAGCCTGTTCTTTTGTACCACCATTGGGTAAAGCATAAATAGCCAGCTTTTTAATGGCCAGTTTTTTATCGATCACCTCGCCGTTACGCACTTTATAATTATCAGCATTTACCAGTCCGGCCACCAGGGCCTCGCCCAGCCCGAAGCTGGCATCGATAGACACTACCTTTCTGTTACCAGTGACGGGATCAGCAGTAAACAGTATTCCAGCCGCTTGCGGGAACACCATTTTCTGTACCACCACAGCCAGGAGTACCTGCCGGTGATCGAACCCGTTTTGAAGGCGATAGGTTACTGCGCGATCGGTAAACAGCGATGCCCAGCATTTACTGATGTGTTGCAGGATCGCTTTCTTACCAATGATGTTTAAATACGTATCCTGCTGACCGGCAAAGGAAGCGGTGGGCAGGTCCTCGGCAGTGGCGCTGGAGCGCACCGCCCAGGCATCGTTTTCATTAAGATGTGCTGCGATCTCTTCTTCGATTTCCCGGGGAATGGGAATGCTTTCAATGGCCATCCGGATCTTTGCGCTGACTTCGCTGATGGTTTTCCGTTCTGCTGATTTTACATGCGTTAGTTCATCGAGCAGGCTGTTGAGTTTGGGGTTATTCCCGATTATTTTTTTATAGGCTTCGGTGGTAATGCAAAACCCTTCGGGGACCTGTATGCCGTCAATTGTGGACAGTTCGCCGAGATTGGCGCCTTTGCCGCCTACCGTCATCAAAGTTGTGCGGTTGATCTGCTGAAAAGAAAGTACGTATGTGCGCATCGTTTAACTGCTTTTCGTGATACAATTATAGCGAAGGTGCACAAATACCATTCCTTAGCATAGGAAATCCAAGTATCTTTTTTATTGAAAACAATGGGGAGGTTTTGTTGTTATCCTTACAACGGGGCTTGGGTAATTCTGGCACTTTACCAGTAAAAAAGTGCTTTTTTTGTTTCTTGCTAAAAGTAGCGTATCATAGCGGAAATATATAACGTACCCCATCCTATTATGAGATATTATACAATCGCATTACCTTTCTTTCT
>NZ_JBJMLX010000186.1:0-9912 GCF_045805085.1 Niastella sp. | reverse complement strand
GCAGCTTACAATTAGAAAACAAGCTATGTATAATATATATCGCATTTATCTCAGTTATTAGGTTATTAAGTTCTTAGGTTTTTGAGTTAACTTATGAACTCAATAACTTAATAACTTAGAAACTTTAACTTAAAAATCGAGTACCAGTACCCAATCGTTACCCTCCTTAACATCACCAGGAGCATCAAACTCATGAACCCCTTTGTTTTCAAAACTTCCTATTTCAGTGTACCTGCCATCTCCCGGGTTGTACCAGGATGCCCTGATACTTTTTCCTGCCAGCTTATCCATTTTTACTGAAAAGTTGCGACCGTTGTACGTATAAAACAGCGCATAATTCTTTCCCCGGGTAGCCAGAATGCGATTGTACTTCGCTCCCACCTCTCCTGCAATCAATGATTGATCGGGCACGCGGTCGAAATACGACCTCGATAACATAAGGTCTTTTATGTATTGCATTTGTGAGGAGCCCGGCGCATTCATTGCTTCATACCAGTAATTGGTTACGCCGTAATTACCATCTTTATCGTTCGGGCGGTGCATTTGCATTACTGCATTATTACCATATGTATATCCACATCCGCCGGCAAATACTGACCAGTAAGCATATCTTCTTACATCTGCTGCTGACCATCTTTTTTCCAGTGAATCGTGCAGGCCCTGGGGAATTTCTTCATAAGAAGGTTCTGCATCGAAGGTGGGTTTCACCGGCTTTTTCGCATAATCCATGGCTACATACTTCCAGTTGTCTTCGCCAAAATGCAGATCGCCTTTGCTGGTATCCTGATTGTAGCGGCGGTGGCCACTTTGAAAAACATTGAACTGTAACCAGGGCTCATTATGAAACCAGATGGATGAAGTAGTACGACCGCGCGGATGGAAAGTGATCAAATGACCGGGATCCTTTTCATGCAGGGTGCGGCCAATTGTTTTCCAAACGGCAATGGAATCAATTCCTTTGATATCGCCTCCATTCATCCAGATCACATTGGTTTGTGATCTATAGCGGTCGGCTAAAAAAGACGCGTATTGTTTTGCCTGCGCGGGGCTTACATGTCCTTCCTTTACTACACTACCCCAAACCGGCACCATAGCAACATAAATACCTCTTTCGGCAGCAGCCTTCACCACAAAATCAACATGGTCCCAATAATCATATTG
This sequence comes from Niastella sp., assembly GCF_045805085.1. Classification (NCBI taxonomy): domain Bacteria; kingdom Pseudomonadati; phylum Bacteroidota; class Chitinophagia; order Chitinophagales; family Chitinophagaceae; genus Niastella; species Niastella sp. The sequence goes on along the minus strand of NZ_JBJMLX010000186.1, from coordinate 8,751 downwards.
CGCCGCATCATCGGGGTTAGCGCCTGGTGTGGTAATGGGTTGGCTTACGTTGCCTTTTCTTACAGCCGTATCTCCATACGCATTTACCAGTTTAACAGTATGCAGCAGCATTACCTGAATTACATTAAAGCCTTTTTGCTGGCGATCGTCCAGCAGTTTGATCGCTTCTTCGCGTTTCAATTTTGAAAACAACAACCAGTCGGTATCCCCTAACCAAAAGAAGGGTTTGCCATCAGCCGTCATAAAATAGCGGCCATTGGGTGATATTTTTAATGGTTGCAAAGGCTCTATAGGCTGCGCCATCGAGGGTGAGCCACCCCCTAAAGGGTGACCCACCCTTGCCACTGCCATTGCAGCCATTAATACGAGTGAAAAAACTTTATACATAACTATTTCTTGGTGCTAAGGTGAGCCGCCCTTTGGAGGGCGACCCACCTTATTTTTAATTGGGTGAACCCACCCTTTAATCATTTTTTTATCCAGGCCACAACAGCGCCGTTTTTGGGGCTTTTTAAGGTAACTACTTTGCCACCTTTTACTTTTGCTTCTTTCCCTATTACCTCCCCTTTATCGGCATCGAACCATTTTACTTTAAAGCTGGCTGGTGCATTGGTCAGGTCAACCTGTACATCGCTGCCATTGCTGTAAACAATATAGCCGTTACCTGCATTCGCCAGGGTATATTGTTCTTTTGACGGACTGTCAACGGGTTTCATGGTTGAAGCGGCGGTAACAAAACCGGCATCTGCCATGGCAGGAATATTTGCCAGCGAACCACCGGCCATGAAGACGGCCCAACCCATGTGATCATAACTATCGCCTGAGTAGATCACTGCTTTACCGGCGTATTTGTCGCGGTATTCCCTAACTGCGCGGTATACCTGGTCAAAAGAAGTCTTTTTAGGTTTGAACTGACGGGCCTGCTGGCGGGGCGCCAGGCTTTGTCCACCCGCAGGCGCATATGCAGTACCATCCTGCTGATAATGCCAGTAGCGAATGTCGATGATATCGATCGCGGCGGCGCGGTCCCCATCGGCTAAAATGGCGTCCTGTACATCTTTGGTAGTGCTTAAGCCTATCAATTCTTTTTTGCCGGTTTCCTTTTCCCACTCCTTTACCACATCCATCCAGAACTGTACAAAATGCAGCGGACCGGTAAACTCTGCACCGGTTAATTGTATCACGCCATTGTTGCTGGCAAAATTATTCAAACACTGGCGAATGTAAGCACGCAACAATTCGCGGCGAACGGGATGGGTGACATCATAAAACTGTTCGGCCATGAAGACGCGTTTGTCGCCGGCGAATGGCACTGGTTCCGGGAACCCGGTATTGTTGATGTTGTTCACCGGACGGAAGGGGAAATCGACATAGTGGGCGCCGGCTTCAATAATATTATGCTGGAAGAAATTCTGATGTACAAGCACCAGGCCTTTCTGATCGGCAAGATCCGCAAATTGTTTCAGGCGGTTCCAGTACCAGTAATTGTATTTGGTAAGATCGTATTTGCTCAGGCCATCCCAGGCAGTGTCTTTACCACTGCGGGCAAAGGGAAGTTCGTAGAAGGGAGTCCATACATCGCCATCCATGCGGCGGATGCGTTCGTGGTCATCACGGCGACGCTCATACCACAAGGCATAGTTTTGTTCGAAAGCTACTTCGTGACCGGCCTTCATCTCATCGGTCATACAACCCAGGTCATCGGTAAGGCCTTTGCCGGTTTGGCCGGGAATATAACGCGTAACGGCTTCTTTCGCATTCGGCATGGCGTACGGACGGGCACTGCCATTCCACCAGGGTGATTCAGAACGGCTACCAGTCAATACATCGTTGCCACGTACCAGCCAGCCGTTCTGCACATGCATAGCGGGAACGTTTGCAATGGCGGCAGGTTGTTTATAGCCGATCTCATCAATGGTCTTTACACCTGTTGCCAAAATAAGTATCGGTTGGCGTTTGCCGGCGCCATCTATATATGCCTTTACGGTAGGTTGCGGGTCTTTAGACAGCGCCGTTAATTCGGCGGCCTGTGCTACGGTTGGACTGCTGGTGGCGTCTGATTCAATCAACAGCAATTGTACTCTACTGGTAATATCTTCTTTTGATCTTTCTTTCAACTGCGCATAATACAAACTGCGGGGTTCAATGGTGTTGTTCGATTCGGCCCAATAGCCATCGCCTGAAAACTGCGCCCAGCTGCCAAACGACCAGTTCTGTGCGGTAGGCGGCTGGTAACAATCGATGCGGGCGGCAGAGCAATTCCAGAAAACACTGTTGGCGATGTTCCAACCGGCGCCATTGCCATCCTGACCACGATTTATAAAACTGATGGGCTGACCATCAACGGTCACCATATCAAACAACACCCCGGCAGACCAGCTGTCTACCCCACCGCTGAAACTATAGGGGCGATACGAGTGACATTGTACAAATGCGTTAGGACCAGGCGCACAAAAACCGGTGGCAAAATCATGATTGCCATACTCGGCATATAAACGCTGGAACAGCACCTGTTGACCGGCCGTATAAAATGTATTTCGACGATGGCCGCCGATCTCTGAAACAGGGGCCAGCGATTTACAATCTTCTACAGTGATGCGTTTGCAGGTTTCCGGTATAAACACGGCTGAACCGGCAAAATGTTCAAACACTACCTGCCTTACCCAGGCGTCGGTAGTATTTTCAATGCCGATGGCCATCCAGCGATGGGCTTCATCTTTGGGATTGTTGGTATCATAGTCCGATACCAAACGGAGGTTCTCCACCCCTGCATCCTGAATGCGTCCGTTCCAGTTGTAGGAGGCGATAAGGCCACCGCCATATTGCTCATCGAGCGCGGTGGTTAACGGTGCATCTAATTGAATGGAACCGTTATTTATAGAAACAATGGTACGGTCCCAATACAGATCACGTTGACCGGGTTTCCAGCCCAAAGCGGTAATGCCGCCACCAAAATGATTGGTGTGCAGCGCATCGATCCAGTTTTGAGTAGAAGGGCGATGAATGATCACCTTATCCCCTGCCTTGAAATTATTGGGGGCGGCTACGTTAACCGTAATACTGTTAACGGGTATATATTTATCAGTAAGCTTGATTTCAACGTTGAGTTGCCGGTCGTTTTTACCAGCAATGGTGATAAGGGTTTGCCGGTCTTTACCAGTGCCCTTTACTATTGTTCCATTCTCGCCAGATCCGCTGCCGCGTAATACCACACCGGAAGCGCGAATGATCAACTGTCCTGCCACTTCGTATTGGCCAGGCAGTAATAAAACAGCACCACGTATATTATTTTTATCGAGGGGTAAACTGGCTACATAGTCGAGTGCAGCCTGAATGCGCACGGTGGCATCGCCACCTTTTATGGGCAGCACTACTTTAACCGGTGCATCAGGGATGGCGTTATCGCCGCCCATATAACCACAATAAGAAAAATCGGGAATGCGGTTGCCCAGAGAGTCGGCCACATAAGTGAGTTTGCCTTTTACATTTGATAACGGAGGCTGTGCCTTTTTATCTTTCTGGGAGTAACCCGCACTGGTTATCAGCAGCAAACTGCCAATAAAGAACGGTTTTATGAAAACGTTTACAAAACTTGCCTTATGTATTGGTCGAATTGCTGAGATCATAACTACCGATGATTAGTGTTAAAGTCCTCCCCCGACTGTTCAGGGAAGGACTAACATTTTGCGTAACCTAAAATATCTAACTGCGAAATAAACTCTGTGCTCTTTATTTTTTAACTGTAGTCGTTTTGCTTACTTCGGGTTTCTCAATCGCCATCGGCACTAAGCTATTCAGGTACACTTCTATATTCGTATAACCACCTTTTGTTTTGTACTGAGAAGCGTCGGCTGCATTTTTCGGATTCAAACCATGCTTAACTTCATAATCATCCGGCATACCGTCGTTGTCACTGTCTTTATAAGGTGTTCCTTTGTATTCAGGGTAACCGCCTACCTGTACCGGATCTGTAATGATACCCATCTTATATGAATCGATCGGCAGTTTCCGGTGTTCAAATTGGGTAGCAGGTAAAGGTACTCCTTCTTTGTAAGTGATCTTACCTGTTCTTACCTGCTCTGCAATGCGCGTATCTACCGCATCGCGTTTGGGTAAGGTGGCGCCTGCATTTTTAACTACATAACCATACGCTTCAGTTGCCGAAACCATGGTGATCTTTGGCATTGGCAGGGGTTCGTTCACTTTAATAAAATCGGTGTATTCACCGGCATCTTTCATTTCTTCTACCTGTACGCCACCAGCCCAGTTGTTTTTGGTGATCTCAGGATAACCTTCCATAATGTTACCGTTCACATAGCAACGGCCATACACTTTCGTTTTCAGTTTACTGCGACCAGATTCGGGTTTCAGGAAACGGTGACCAACAGGAGCGTCTTTAGAAGTAACCGGACCTGGTTTGTAATAGTTATTGATGAAGTTGTACATAGCCCGGTAGTCGCCGCCATCGCTGGAACGGTGCATCCAGTTAAATACAACGTTGTTTACAAAGTTGAAAGTACCGTTCCAACCCACTGATGGGTTACGGCCCGTATTGTTTGCCCACATGTTGCGCATGAAGGTACAATTCTCACCACCCAGCGTGCTACCGAAAGAGTGGTTATAGGTGTCCAGCGCTTCAGCAAAAATGGAGTTCTGGATAGTGATGTTCACCGTTCCCAGTTTTTGCTCTATGGTACCGGTGCTGTCGTTATACATGTGACGGTACATACTCATATTCTCATCGAGACCCCATGAGGCCGATACGTGGTCGATCATAATATTACCAACGGGGTTGCCACCGATGGCGTCATCGCGACGGCCCACATTGGTTTCGCCACGACGGAAACGCATAAAGCGAACTACTACATCGTGGGTATTGAGCCATACGGATTCACCGGCAACACATACGCCATCACCGGGCGCCGACTGGCCTTCAATAGTAATATAAGGAGCACGAATAATTAACGGCGTTTTCAGGTGAATGATACCTGCAACATTGAACACAACGATACGCGCGCCACCTGTTTCGCAGGCTTCGCGCAAGGTACCGGGGCCTCTGTCTTCCAGACTGGTTACCACGATCACTTTACCGCCACGACCGCCGAAGCTGTAAGCGCCACCGCCTTCAGCACCGGGGAACGCCACAATATTTGCCTGGGGCAAATCGTAAGGACGAGCCGCCCAGGGAATATAGGGTTTACCCGCTCTTGCTTCTTTTTCAATAATGGGTAATGCTTTGTCCCACGCTTCATCAGAGCGTACACGCTCTGCATTCATTAAAGAATCTGACCACCTCTGAACATCCTGAGGGATCTTTGGGTACTGAGCAAAAACCGGCTGCGCTAATCCCACAGCAGAAATTAAAAGAAGGTTGCGAAATTTTTTCATTTTCATCATTAACAATTTTCGGATCGTTGTTTTTAACAGTATAAGAGACGTCGTATTGTCGGTGTTCTTTCGGGCCCTTTTTTAAAGGTTCAAGTTACATTTATTATACCCTTAGACGATTGATTCACACATTAAAGTTGCACATACTAAAAATATAACAGCTTTTATAATTCTGCCAACATAACTCTATTTTATAAGTACTATTCCCTATGTAAAAGGGCCTGCCTTATAAAACAGCAGAGGGCACCTTGTAGGGTACCCTCTGACTGTTAATTTTTATTTATTTCAACAGAAGCGATCATAACTGATCTCAACTTATTGTTTGTAGTCGAATGTTCCCATCGCGCCATTGTAATCCAGCCAACCATTGGTTTGCGGCAACCATGGGTTGTTGCCTAACACATCAGATTTAAATCCGGAAAGATAATAGTTCGATCTGAACAAAACATTCACAGGAAGTTTATTATCAATGTCCATAGGCTGGTCAAGCGGCTGTACTGAAAATTTAGCCTGAAACAGTGCTTTCAGCTTGGCAATATCAGCCGCGAAAGTTGCGCCATCAGGATCGATCTGGAGCGACCTGTCCGTGGCACTCAACGGATCACTGGTGGTTTTAGACTGCCAATAATATCCGTTACGGTTGGTACCATTGAGCTTTGGTATATTGAGTCTGGCATTCGTGTTATCGCCGATTGCCGCATCATCGTCATATAACATCCAGCGTTGCATATCCCAGAAGCGTTTTCCTTCATACGCGAGTTCCACACGGCGCTCGTACAGACACGCTTCCAAAGCAGTATACTTGTCTGTAAATGTAAATCCTATACCATAGTTGGTGACAGCGGCAGCAGAAGGATATACACGGCTACGGATCCTGCCGAGATAAGTAGCACAATTAACGAGATCCCCTGTAGCGGCATAACACTCTGCAATATTCAACAATAACTCAGCCCAGCGATAGTCATAGATATCTGTGCCGGAAAAATTATAGGCAGTACTGTCTGCGACGGGATTGGAAAATTTACGTACAAGGGCCGGACTGTTTGTATTGTTATCTCCCCAGGTTTTCACAGTGGTACCATTTTTCCATCTGTAAAACCATGCGCTTTTATTTTGATTTCCTTTTACCCCCCATTTAGCACCTGAAAATGCAAAGGTGCGATAAAAGCGGGGATCCCTGCCTTCAAAAAAGAAAGTGTCGTTGTAATTGGTTCCTATAACAGGACGGCTTCCATCTGCCATCGGAAACAGATCGATCATACCCTTTGGAACGGAGATGCCACCGCTACCTATTTGCTCTTTTGGCCTGATTGAACTCTCCCAACCATTGCTCATTCCGGCATTTGAAAGGATCGTACTGGACATGAGGACTACAAAGATGCCCTCGCCATTGAATTTGTTGTCAGTAGCAGCGGCAGAGGAAAACTCAGCCCAATCTTTTGCGGTCTTGATAGAATTACCGTAATCATTTTTGAGTGAATCTTCAGCAGCGCGACCGGCGGCAAGGGCTTTTTGCCAGCGTTGATTAGCCGGATTGTCCCAGTCTGCATTAAACAGGGGGCTTGCAGCGGTGAGCAGTACGCGGCTTTTCATGGCCAAAGCGGCGGCTTTCGTAAACCGGCCATAATCCGTAGTTTGATTCGCCCATTTCATGGGTAAATAATATGTAGCCGAATCGAAATCTTTGATGATCTGGTCAAAAACCTCCGACGTTTTGGCACGTGGGGTTTTAATGCTTTCATCATTGAAACTGGCTTCATGCACTTCCAGTTCGATCGGAACGCCACCATACACCCGAACAAGATCAAAATACTGCAGCGCCCGGAAATAGAACATTTGCCCTTTTGCTGTTTTTTTGAAATCTGCTGAAAGTGCGGTGCCCAGCGTATCTATTTTAGATAACAATATATTGGCATTCCGGATCCGGGTATAGGGGTTATTCTGGATACTCGCCGGAAGTCCCCCGGGTTGACCACCAGTATAATAAGCATCAGCGTCGGCGGCCAAATTAAAATTTTTATTCGGATTGGTGAAGTTACTTATGCCCCCAAATTCTTCAGTGTACGCTCTCCTGGTATCGTCATATGTACCTACCAGTGTTTTGGTAGGACTATTATAACCTCCGAAAAAATCTTTGTAAAGCCTATCTATATAATAACCGGTCTGCACCTCGTTGGTAAAAATGCTTTCTTTGAATTTGTCATAGCTCTTCATATCCTCCAGGAACTTTTTATTACAACCTGCCATCGCCACAACCACAGCAAAAAACAAGAGATATGCTATTTTATTTTTCATATAAGTAGTATAATCATTAATTAATTGGTACATCTAAAATCCTAAGTTTACGCCCAGCGCCCAGGTTCGCAGTGTTGGGTAACCCACATTTGGCGCATCATACATGTTGCGGTATTTGTTTGGGTAAGGATTATAGAAGTCCCATAAATTATTACCTGTCAGGTAAACTCTTGCACTTTCGAAACGGGCTCTGCTCACAATTCGCTTCGGTAATGAATAGCCAAGACTCAGCGAGCGAACATACATCCGGAAAGAAGAAATAGTCCATAAATCAGAGTTATTTCCACCGAAATCATCAGCGGATGCAATACTCGGATATTTTCCATTGACATTAAGTGAATCATCATACATATCGTTCAGGTAAACGGGCTGTGCCCACATGGCTACTGAACTGCTGGTACTCTGCTTTACCAAATCGATCTGGTTTAGACCACCCCATGAGGTAAGGATCTGCGCACCTAAACTAATACCTTTATAGGAAAAGCTCAGATTCGTGGCAATGCCATAAGACTTCATGTTCTTTTTCAAGATAACAAAGTCCTGGTCATCCTGGACTTGTCCGTTTGGTCCACCATAAGTCTTGTTTGTTGCATCAAGGGCGCCTCGTACATCTTCATAGGCAACCATACCTTTTTTCATACCAGCTTTGCTGGTTATATTACGGTAACTGGGAGCAGCGTTTGCAACACCTGATTTTGCTGCATTGTCGGTAAGATAGTTCCAATAGTTATCGATGTCTTCGTCAGTACGCAAAATCCCGTCTCCAGTAGAGGTCTGCTTCCATGTTCTGTAGCCCCATGCCGGTGCAATGGTTGATTGTCCTACACCTTTCCTGGTCGTCATTGTGGATGGATAAGCAAATGGTTGGTCAAAGTATGTGAGGGTTTTATTATCCCCAATTCCAAAGTTCATACTAACAGAGTAGTCAATTTTATTGGCTATTCTGTCTTTCCAGGTCGCAGTGACCTCAGTACCCCACCATTTAAATGAGGCATAGTTTTGTTCAGCGAATGCACCACCTGTTGAAATTGGTACACCGATAGCGCCTGACATCAATGTCAATACGTT
>NZ_JBJMLX010000185.1:0-1315 GCF_045805085.1 Niastella sp. | reverse complement strand
GCAGCTGCTACCGGGTTACCGGCTATAATGGCGTAGTCTTTAGGAGCGTTCTGATAAGTAAAGGCACCTGTGCTGTCACGTACAGGAATACCCGGGTTAAATAACAAGGCATCGAGCAGGGTGCCGCCGGTGCTGCCACCCGTTGTATTTACATTAGCCTTTAACTGGTTGTCGTAAGAAATTTGTGTATTAAGACCTATTTTGATCTTTTCACTCACTTTGGTATCGAGGTTGAACCGTACATTGCCCCGTTTGTAGTTGGAGTTGATGATGATACCATCCTGGGTGTAATAGTTCATGCTCAGGTAATAGCGGGTATCCACATTGCCACCGCTAAAGCCAAGGTTGAAGTTCGACATCTGGGCGCTGCGGAACAATTCATCCTGCCAGTCGGTGCCTTTACCCAGTGCGGCAACCTGTGCATCGCTGAAAGGCCTTTTGCTACTTGTTGGATTTAAGTTGGCGTACGTTTCGTTCATGTACTCGGCGTATTGTTTGGCATCCATCATATGGAGCTTCTTGGCCACCTGCTGCACGCCGGTATACGCATCAAAAGTAAGTGACTTTCTACCGGCAGAGCCTCTGCGGGTGGTGATCATTACCACGCCATTGGCGCCCCGGCTACCGTATATGGCAGTGGCGGAAGCGTCCTTAAGTACATCAATGGAAACAATGTCGTTAGGGTTTAGTGCAGTAATGTCGGCGCCGGCATAGCCATCCACCACATATAGCGGATCGCTGCTCGATGAAATAGAGTTGGTTCCACGAATGCGCACGGTGAAAGAAGAACCCGGCTGGGCGTTAGTTTGGGTTACCTGAACCCCGGCTACCCGGCCCTGCATTAACTGGCCGGTACCAAAAACGGGTGTTTTGTCAACACTCGACAGCGCAACAGACCCTACGGAACCGGTAAGGTCTTTTTTGCGGGCGGTGCCATAACCAACTACCACCACATCACTGAGTTGGGTAACTTGTTCCGCCAGGGAAACGGTTACTTCGCCGTTGTTGTTGGTTACATCTACCTCCTGGGTGGTAAAACCCACGGCAGATACAACAAGAATAGCTTGTTTGGTATCAGGAATGCTAAGCGTAAAGACACCCTTGGGGTCGGTAAAGGTTCCAATGGTAGTCCCTTTTAATTGAACATTGACTCCCGGCATAGGTAAATTGGATGTGTTGAATACCTTGCCGAAAATCCTTTTTTGTTGGGCAGCTGATTCATAGGGTAAACATGACCAGAGGATGACCAGCAGAAAACAGAATTTCCGAATCGTCGCAATCATTTGTTAAGATTAAGGTGAAGAAACAGGCAGTG